>DDWD01000060.1 GCA_002345825.1 Bacteroidales bacterium UBA2295 | reverse complement strand
TCCTCCATATTCTGGCGCATCTCCTCCTCCTGTGCCTGCATCTCCTCAGCTTGCTGCTGCGACTTTGCCAATAATTCGGTGGTTCTAATGTTAATCCTAACGCTAGCAATGGTTGCTGCAATGCTCTCGGCCAGCTTCTCGATAAATTCAACCTGATACTTATCGTATACCTTAAAGGTAGCCATCTCAATAACACCCAGCACGTCATCGTTATACCTAAGCGGTACAATAATTAGGCAGCGGGGACGCTCCTGGCCTAGCCCACTGCTAATGGTGATGTAGTTCTCGGGCACATCGGTCATAAAAATGGTTTTGCCCTCGCGGAAACACCTACCCACAAGCCCTTCGCCAATTTCTACTGATTTTTCCATAAACTTGCGTCTATCGAATGCGTAACAGGCTGTCATTTCTAGGAAAGGCTTATCACTATCGTTATCGTTTAGAATAAACACTCCGCCCTGATTGGAACTGGTATAGTCAACAAGGTTACGAATGGTATTGAATGACAGCTCGTTTAGGTTGTCGTTGTTCTGACGTAAGATATCGCCAAACTTGGCCATACCTTGAGTTGCCCAGTTTTGTTTTTGCTCCTCCTGCTTGCGCTCTTCCTCGGTATGCTTAGCCTGCTTTAAGCTGCTCTGCATATCAATTAGAGAAATGCCCAACAAATCTTTATTGCCCAGAATTTTAAATTCTGCATCTAGATTTCCCTTGCCAATTTCTCGGGCAAAACTTTCTGTAAGATTAAGACCTTCAATCAACTTGTTAACTGAATTAGCCATATCCTCCAGCTCATCTCCAGTATTGATTTTCAATTTTTTATTCCTGTCGATATCACCTTCGGCCATATCGTTAAGGACATTGGTGGTTTGAAGTATGGGACTGGTAATAATCTTTGAAACATAGTAAAGTACAAGAGTTAGTACAATTAGCCCCAGCGCAGCAACCAGTAAACCATAGGTTGTTGATTTGTCGGCCTCCACCATAATCTCGTCCATTGGAATTATCACTCCAACCGACCACGGTGTAGTAAAGTTTCCAACCTCAACAGGGGTAATGGTCACCAAATAATCCTCATCATCAAAATCCCAATTAAAACTATACGAAATGCCCATTTGCACCTTGTTGGGGATTCTATGTTCCATTGCTATCTCGGGATAAATCTCCTGAAATGGTTTGCCCAAATTTAACTCGTTACTATGGGCTACAACGGTGCTGTTGTTCGACAGGAGGAATGCCTGCGAGTTGTTGTAAGGCCTTATTTGGGTGATGGTTTCCTGAAACTTATCGAGGGTAACATCAACCCCGGCAAGGCCCACAAAATTCCCATTACGCCTAATTGGGGCACTTATGCTGGTTACCATGATCTCGTTTACCCCATCAAACTTAAAGTAGTAAGGATCGGAAATGAGCTCGGCATTGTTCACCTTGGCTTTATGGTACTCACTGCCCTCAATATCGCCAGTAACATTTCGTTCCTCAATTAAAATCTGTCCATACCCATTTTGCATAAAAGACGATACCGAGCGGCGACCATAGTTTTTGTCGTAGTTGGGCTTAGTGGCCGAGTACTCAAAGTTATACCATATTGTTACATAGCGGGGGTTCTGTTCAATTTGATGCTTAATGATATCATAGTAAATGCTATCGCGGGTTGAATCGTCATATTTATAGTAACCGTATAACGAGTGGGCTAGGGAACGACTAAAACCAAGATCAAACTCAAGTTCTGACTTTACAGTGCTAGCAGCATTCTGGGCAGAACTCAAGGCGAAAATTTGCGCATCGTTAAGCGCAATTTTGTATGTTCTGTACTGAATGAAAGCCCCAATAAAGCCCAATACTAAAATGGATGTTACAAGAACGTACGCCAGCAGCTTAGCCCTAATATTCATTTTAACCCGAATAGCCATACCGTAACTCGTTTAAATAATGATTAGTTAAAACCCTTAAAAACCAATACATTGCCCGCAATGTAGTTTTATTCACGGTTAAAAGTACAAAATGTTTTATTAGTATCTACTTTTTAAAAAGTGTTTTCGGCCATATTATTTGAGGGTTATGCTGTACCAATTGGTAAAAAAACTTAATTTAGCATCTTGATGGTAACTATTAAAACCTGCATTAACGCTATGACCAGTTGCATTAAGACACTACTATTCAATTTTTTACTAATTTTTTTTGTTATATATGCTAATGGTCAGTCGCATCCAACCAGAGACATTAACAACATCACCGATAGCCTGTTAACCAAATCAATATCATATACACAGGCGAATCCAGACTCATCAATAATTCTTGCAAATATTGCTATTGATTTCGCTCAGGAATCAAAAAATGCAGACCAGCTTCAGGCAATTTACCACCAGCTGGGCTATGTATATTATAATCAAAACAGGTTTGAACAAGCAAACAAGTACTTTAACGTATCGCTTGAGATAGCGAAAGAACGTGGGGACTTATCTGGCCAGGCTCTTGCCCTAAATCGCCTAGGTAATGTTAGTCAACTCCAGACAAACTATTTGGTTGCTCTCGATTACTACCTTGAAGCGCTTGAGCTTAATACTACAATCAGCAGCAAACCAGAAATAGCCCGCACCTTGGTGAATCTTGCCAATGTGTATAGCGTGATAGGTCAATACCAGCACTCCATAGAGCACTTTTTAAAGGCAATGGATATACACGAGGAATTGGATGAAAAAGAAGGTTTAGCTTGGACATCACTGGGTATTGCTCGCCTTTTTAAACGGCTCGACTTGCTAGACAGGGCTATGCAGTATGCCGAAACAGCCTTGAAGCACTATCGAATAATTGAGCAAGAGACGGGAAATAGCGTGGGAGTAACCCTAAGCCTTAGCGAGATTGGCAGCATATATCATAAGTTGGGCAATTACGATAAGGCACTGGAGTACACCCAGATGGTTCTTGAAATCAACAAAAACACACAGAATATATACGGACAGGCTGCAAATCATATTAGCCTAGGCGTAATTTTTCTCGATCGAGGTAACGACCAGCTGGCACGTAACCACCTTAGCAAAGCAATATCACTAAAAGGGCAAGTGGGCGACAGCCTAGACCTAGCATCATTATATCGCCATTTGGGTAAAATTGAGATGCGTAGCAACAACCCCAAGCTGGCGCATAGATACTTTACTCAGAGTCTAGACTTTGCAAAGAAACATAGAATTATCCCCGATATTAGTGAGGCATATCTTTGCCTTTCGAATATCTATTCACAATTAGGTGATTCGGGCAAAGCTTTGGCTGCTTTTAAGAATCACACAAACTACAAGGATAGCCTTAACTCGAGCGATATTGCCAAGCTGGAAATGCAATACGAGTTTGAAAAGCGAGAAAAAGAACAAGAACTTTTAACACAACAGCGTGAGGCGCTGCAACAGGCAAAACTTGAAAGACAAAGGGTTGTACTAATATTCTTTGTGGTGGCGTTTTTACTAGCGGGCATTTTATCGGCCTTCATTTTTTATGCCTACCGCGAAAAGAACAGGATTAACCAATTGCTGGTTGAACAGAATATTGAGATTAGCAACCAGAAGGAGGAAATTGAAAGCCAAAAGGAGGAGATTGAGCAGCAACGCGATTTTGTTACTCGCCAGCGCGACCAAATTGCCGAGCAGCAACGCCTAATAACCGATAGCATAACATACGCAAGCCGCATACAGAATGCTGTACTCCCCAGCCAAAACACCATGCAGCAGCTGCCCTGGGAATCGTTTGTACTGTACAAGCCCAAAAACATTGTAAGTGGCGATTTTTACTGGACATCGCAGCTGGATAACGGGAAAATCATGATTGCAGCCGCCGACTGCACCGGGCACGGAGTTCCTGGCGCTTTCATGAGTATGCTTGGCATAACCTTGCTAAGAGATATTGTAAGTCGCGAAACCCAGGTTAAACCGGCCAGTATCCTATCGCAAATGCGCGACATGGTGCTGCTGTCGCTTAATCAGGAGAAGGGGAAAATCGATCAGGCCGACGGAATGGATATGGCCATTGCCATTATCGATCCCCAAAGTCTAGAGATGGAGTTTGCCGGTGCATACCTTTCTGCGATGATTGTTAGAACAGGCGCTTTTGAACTGGATGAAATATCGACCAATTACCGGTTAGCTCAGAAAGAGGGAGTCGCACTGATGGAAATGCTTGGCGACAAGATGCCCATAGGACACCATGTGTTGGGCAATAAGCCCTTTAGCAACAAATCGTTTCAGCTGCAAAAGGGCGATATGCTATACCTATATTCCGACGGCTATGCCGATCAGTTTGGTGGACCCAAAAACATCAAATTTTTGATGCAAAACTTCCGCGAACTTCTTTTAACAGTTCATCATCACAGCTGCCATCAACAAAAAGATGTCTTGCAGTTCACTATTGAGGAATATAAAGGTGAAAACAAGCAGGTTGACGATATGCTGGTGATGGGTGTGCGTATAAATTAACTCTACTTTCGCAAGCAAAATATTAACGCATATATGCCTGTATTTATGTACTTTAAATATTATTCTTTGCGATTTTTGTGTCTTCTTTGTGTTTTTTGTGTAATAGTAAAAGAGTTGTAACACAAAGTTTCACGAAGGATTACACAGAGTTTCACAAAGTATTTGTATAAACAATTAAACTGTACATTACTAAGTATATATAAGTCTTAAAGATAATTAATTGACTATATATCAGGGGGATAAATTGTATGCGAAAGTTGAGTAAATTAACCTTTACTGCAACGATGCCTCTTTTGCCTTCTCTAGGTAGGGCAATGACGGAACAAGTTCGAACTCGGGCGATGCATCAAAGAAAGGGTATAGCAAGTTGAGATGCTCACAACCAATAATCAGCAGAATTCTATCGTCGGTTGATCGGGGAATTCGCTGAATATTCCTAAAGATTCTAAGATTACGGCTATACCAACGGCTCGTTTCAAAATCAACTCCCCAAAAATCGCCCTCGGTTTCCTCGTAACAAAATAATCCCGACAGGTAAACCCCCAGTCGCTCCTTAATACGCTCGGGCTGATTTAAACGAATTAACTCGTCAATAACATTCTTTACTTTACTCGCTTCGGAATTATCAACCTTCATTAGGCTATCGTTGTATGCTTCCAACTTCGACAGGCGCACAGAGTCACCAAAAAGAGCTCCTACGTGCTCATAAAATTTCCCCATATCGTCAACACAACGTACCCCATTGGCTTCCTGCAGCTTGGCTAATCTAAAGCCCAGCTGATAAATCTCATCTTTCGCAAGGGTGTATCGCCCTGAAACGTACTCGCTATAAAGCGAATCCAATTTAGCCTGTCTCTTAGGATTCGATTCTACAGCAATAATAGTAGGTTTAAACTCGGCTATAGCCTGGGCGATATGTAGTATTTGCGATTGGTAAGGCTCGTTAAGAACAGAAATTTGATCCTCCTTGGCTACCTTAACTGCATCGAGGTTTGGGTAATTGAAATGGAAAACACCCAAAGGCATCACTTTAGTTTTGGGAGGCTGTACTTTGGACTGAGCAAAAGCAAAGGCACTTAAAAAAAGAAGGACAAAAGAAACTGAAATCATTTTTTTCATATCGTACTTGATATTGATTAGTTAGTAATATGAACGAAATGACGACAGGAAATATCAATTGCTGCACGAGCAATCAATATAGTTTTTTATGGATTTGTTAAGGGGAAAATCACACAGCTATATGTGAGCCCATACTACTTTATGAGCCGAGCAGTAATCATAACGCTCTCGGTATGCACATAGCCATTGCCATTGGCAAAGCTACCCGATGTGATGGGATTAATGGAAATCACCTCGAAGCCCTCCTCGGCAAACTTGTTGCACTGAATTTCAATCTCCTTAGCCAAATCGTCGGCATCTACCACGCTGTACTCATCGTTGGTTTCTACATGTGTCCAGTAGGTTGATCGGGTATGGATTGCAATGGTTTTGTACATAATAATAATTTAAATAGTTGAAGAAACTGTTTCAACTAACCTTTAACATACTACGAAATTTTAGTTCTAAAGTTTCTCCATTTATTGAACGGAAAGCAATTTTGACGTATTAACTAGTCGAATATAAATTTTGTTCCGGCTGAAATAATAAACGATTCGAAAAATGTATTTCGATTGTAGTAAGTAACTTTCAAATCAAGGGTTTTAAGTCCAAATCGCCACACACAAGATTGGGCAAAGATGTCGGTATAGGTTATTCCGAAGCTATATTGATTCGCATGGTATTGCGATAAATCATAATCGGAGGTGTAAAATGGATTTGTGGATAGATGCTGATTGTATGGTGCAAAATATGTTGAATTAGTTTGATTATAGAACCGGTAAGATGGGTACAATGTTATCTTGTCACTAATCCTTATGGGTATTTCAAGGTACGCTGTATGCGATACAATCCCCCAATCGTCAGAGTAGAATCTGTAAAACGATCGCAAAACAAATATTTCATTTATATAATAGTTTAACCTCCCTCCAGCAGCCAGCTTTAAACGGGAATTGGGCAGCCTTTCTATATCCTCGGCAAGGTGAAAGTTCTCGATAAAGGAATCGGCCACATCGGCAAAGTAAACCCTTTGAAAAGGAGTAGACAATAAGCCCTCCTGTTTAACGATGTCGAATGCAAGTGAACCCTGAAGGGATTTGCTAAGAATTTGGGCAAAACCAAATCCAAGTGTATAGGAGTAACGCCCCTTCTCCTGCAAAGGATCGAAATCTGGTGCATAGTTAATATTTCCCGAAATTATGTGGTTATTAATATTAAAGTGTTCATCGTCGTCATCATCGGATGAAGAGCTACTTGGGTCTCTAAGTTCAACTGGATAAATGGGTCTCCATGAATCTATATACGCACTCAGATGAACGCTAAGCTCAGTGTTCTTTTGGTTAAAAAGAGTTGCGTAGTCGCCACCTAAACCAACCGAAAAGTAATCGTACTCTGAGGAAATTGAAGCTTTTGCTGACCAAATTCTGTTCCTATTGTCGGAACTATGGGAATATGATGCGCTGTAGTTGGACCAAACATCTTGTCTTGAAGCCCCAGAGCTTGCCACAAAAGGATCGGCAATTCCACTTTTCCCATCAAAAGGATTAATATTACTTGATGAAGCAGAGGAATATGCCGACACAGAAGCATCAATTGTAAGTACATCATCGGCATTAAGTGGCAAAGATATTACAATTGCACCGGTACCATTGATTAACTGCTCGGTTCCCTTTCCTCCGGTTACTGCCGCATTGTTGCCATCTTGTCCATAAATACTGGTCAAAAAATCAATCTCAACAGCTTCGAGCACTCGTTTCTTGTACACGGTTGATGTGTCGTGGGCTTGGGAATACACAGTTCCAGAATAGAACAATAGGAACAAGCTAAATGCTACAATTATTTTAATGTTTACCATCTTTTTGGAGATCTGATTTAAATTGATTAGTTGCATCCACAGCCACCACCAGTTTTCCCACCATTTGCCCCTGTTGCCGCTTCGCGGTAGGCTTGAAAGGTTAGAATATATCTATCCGATTTCTTTTCAGCAAGTACCATATCGGGATCATTAATCCGAACCTTTTCGTACTCCTTTACAGCAACGCACGAAACCATTGTGCTGCAAAGTACCAATGCCAATAGTACTTTTCGTTTCATAAACTTTCAATTTTAATTTTTCGCGAAGTAAATATATTTCCTATGTCGTCGATTATAACACACTCTACATTTGGAAGTTGATTAATTCTGTTTAATCCTACCTCAACCCCCATAACAAAAACTGATGTTGCAAGGGCATCGGCCAGCTCGGCTTTTGGTGCAAAAACAGAAACACTAATAATACCTGAGGATGGATAACCCGTCCTGGGATCAATAATATGAGAATATCTTTTACCCTGTAGGATAACAAATTTTTCGTAATCACCCGATGTTACTACGGCTCCATTTGTAACTGGTAGAATAGCAAAAGCCTTATGCTTATCTAATGGGTTTGTAATGGCAACTTTCCACTCTTGTCCATTAGGCTGTGTGCCCCAAGTTGTCATATCGCCTGAGGCGTTAATAATACCGGCATTCACCCCTTGGTCAACCAACAAGTCCTTTGCCTTATCTGCAGCATAGCCCTTGCCAATTGCTCCAAAACCAATTTTCACACCCACTTTCCTCAGAAGTACTGTACTATCCTCGCGGTTAAGTTCAATGTTTTCATAACCAATTAGGCTTACAGAATGTTTGATCTTTTCTTCGGAGGGGATATGGCTCATACTTCCATCAAACCTCCAAAGTTGCTCTATTGAAGCAAAACTAATATCAAATGCGCCATCCGTTAGCTTTGACAAGGCAATGGATCGTTCAATTAGGCTAAAAAGTTCCGAATCAACCTTTACTGGCTTTATTCCTGCATATCTATTTATCTCAGCTGTTTGCGAATTTGGATCCCATGAGGAGATTAGCTTTTCTATTCGTGAAATATCTGAAACTGCAGCATTTATATAATAGTTAGCTTGAACTGAGTCGTTGGCTACCACAGTTATTTCAAATCGGCTGCCCATAAGTTTTGTGGTACGCTTGAATATTGCTTGAGCGCTCACTCCAAAGCCAAGAGCCAAGATTATAGCTATTGATATTAGCCTTTTCAACTATTAATTGTTGAAAGAATTAAGAAGATTGATGTACTCATTGGGGGTAATTTTTTGGTAACCAGTTGAACCAAGAACCTTTCCGTTCTTATCAAGCACTACAATATATGGGAAATATCCATTCGTATTATAGGTTTCAGCAAGCTTGTTGTTGCGTTCTTGCTGCTTAGTATCCAAGGCATTTTTTTTCTTTTTGGGAAAATCTGCCTTAAGCAAAATGTAATGATCGGCTGCGTAATTGATAAATTCAGGAGAATTCCAAATCTCCTTCTCTAGCTTTATGCAGGGTGCACACCAATCGGATCCCTGAAAAACCAGAACAATAGGCTTGTCTTCCTTTAAAGCAAGTTCCTTGGCATTGTTAATATCATTTTGCCAGTTCTGGCTATATAGGTCTAAAGATGAGATAATACATAGAGTTATCAATATTGTTCTTCTCATAACTACTTTTTTACTCAAACAATTTTTCAGTCAATAGGTTCTCTAAAACTAGAGAAAATAATTTTTATTAAAAAATCCTTTCCCCTTAACAGCAGATATTAATGTTTACTTTGTACTAAAATGGAATATTATTCTTAATACGGTCAAATTAAAACTATGGTTTCCTTTATAATCCCCAAAAAAATTATCCACAAGAGAACAACCAATCGATTTTGTGCTAATCTTTGCATTGTATAAACAAGATGAAAATACAAGCCATAAGGCTAATTACCAAATCAATAAAACACAAATCACTCGTAAGCAATAGATGCAAAACGTACTTATTCTTCTGGATCATCTTTCGATCTGGAAACCTTACTACCCCACCGAGAGCATTATTACTGCCTCCGATTACCTGAATCAGGAATCAAAGGATGATCCAAATCTGGTAATCAACCTATGTAGCGACATCTCATACAACTCCGAGGGTTACTACTGCTCACTGCTGGCCACAGCCCGTGGCCATAGGGTAATCCCCTCGCCCGAGATCCTCAACAAGCTCGAATCGGGTGCAGGCATTCGCATGGATAGCTCGCTACATAAGCTTTGCCACAGCTGGATTGAGAAGCAAAAAATAACCGATGATATTTGGTACCTAAATGTGTTTTTCGGTACCTGTACTGAGATAGGACTTGAAAAAATTGCCCGATTTGTTTTTGATAACTACCCGTATCCTATCCTAAGGGTTGCCTTTAATACCAAGGCCCGAAATCAGCTCGAGGCCATTACCCCGCTCAGGCTGGCCGATCTTACCGACGAGGAGCAGAATCACTTTGCCGAAGCGCTGGACCGATTCAGCAAAAAAGTATGGCGCAACCCACGAACCAAGAAAGTTCCACGTTACGATTTGGCCATTTTTCATGATCCTAACGAAGCTTTTCCTCCAAGCAATAAAAAGGCATTGGCAAAATTTATTGATATCGCCAAGAAGATGAACATCAACGCCGAGCTCATAACCGAGCAAGACATTGTTCGCTTGATGGAGTTCGACGCACTTTTCATTAGGCAAACCACCGCCCTAAACCATATCACCTTTCAGGTGGCTCAAAAAGCCAAACAGGCCGATATGGTGGTAATTGACGATCCGCTTTCGATAATCCGCTGTACCAACAAGGTTTTTCTAAACGAGCTGCTCGAACGCGAAGGAATATCGGCACCCCAATCGACCTTGATATTCCGATCAAAGAAGCTGGAATTTCAAGAGGTTGCCAGCAAGCTGGGCAATCCGTTTATTGTTAAAATACCCGACGGCTCGTTCTCGCACGGGGTTAAAAAGATTAAAAGCCAAGAAGATTATGACGATATCTTAACCGACTTCTTTTCGCGCTCAGCCATAGTGCTTGCTCAGGAGTACCTACCCACCGATTTCGATTGGCGTATTGGCATACTAAACGGCGAACCCCTTTACGCCTGCAAATACTTTATGGCCAAGGGCCATTGGCAAATTTATTATCACCAAAACTCGGGCAAAAGCCGCAGCGGCATGGCCGAAGCCATACCCATTTACAAAGTACCCAAAGCCATACTCCGCACCGCCATAAAAGCCACATCGCTTATAGGTAAGGGACTTTACGGTGTTGATCTAAAGATGATAAACGATAAAGCAGTAATTATTGAAATAAACGACAACCCCAGCATCGATCACGGAATTGAAGATGCCATACTGGGCGATGAGCTGTACTACCGAATTATCAACTACTTTGTGCAAAGCCTCGAGAATAAACATCAATAATGAAACCAGCCATATTGATACGATCCGTTACTGCTAACGATTTGAGGACAATCTTTGAAATTGAAAACCAGTCATTTGGCAACGAGGCTTTTAACAAGAGGCAATTTAAGTACCTGGCCAAAAGCCCAACTTCCCATTTTGTGGTTGCTGAGATTGAGAACCAGATTGGAGGCTACCTTATACTAACCACACGCCGAAACAGCAAGTTGCTGAGAATATACTCCCTAGCCACCAACCCCAACTTTAGGGGAATGGGTATAGGCGAAAAGTTAATGAATTACACCAAGGATTTTGCAGCAAAACAATTATTTGACACCATATCGCTTGAGGTGAAAGAGTCCAACTCAGCGGCCATTACCCTGTACCAAAAGA
Organism: Bacteroidales bacterium UBA2295; assembly: GCA_002345825.1. Lineage (GTDB taxonomy): Bacteria > Bacteroidota > Bacteroidia > Bacteroidales > Tenuifilaceae > Perlabentimonas. The sequence continues at coordinate 19,061 of DDWD01000060.1, read as the reverse complement.
TGGGATTCGTATCAACAGGTAAAAAGATGGACTACTACGGGCAGGGCCAACACGCTTTGGTGATGCAGCTAGCCTGCAAGGTGTAACTTAAATCGAAACAAGAGTTGTAATAGTTGGGTGATGGTAAAGTGCAGGCAATTGAAATACCATTATAGTCTATATGAGTGCAGTTGGACTGAAACGATAAAGCTTAATAATCTACTAATAGCCTGCATTGTACCAAACCCTTGTTGTGCAAGGTTGTTTTCTTAGGCGATTTCAATATTTGTGTCGGGGTTAAATTCTATTGACATTTTCACTTTGGCTTTCAATGCTTCAAACACTCGCATAATAGTCGAAAATCTAACGTCTTTAGCATTCGTTTCAATTTTTGATATCTGTGCTTTTTGAACACCAACTAATGCTCCAAGTTGTTCTTGGGTCAAATGCTGTTCTTTCCTTGCTTTCTTAATCATTTCACCAAGGATATCTAATTTTAATTCGAACTCGAACTGTTCTCTTTCTTTTGTTCCTCTCGTTCCGATGTGCTTGTCAGTGAGTTCTTCTAAAGTATATGTTTTCATTTCTTCTTGTTTTTAAAGTTAAAGTAATCTTTTCTTAGTTGTTCTGCCCTATCAATCTCATTCTTTGGCGTTTTCTGTTGCTTTTTAATAAATCCGTGAGTTGCAACCACCAAAGTATTCGTAGATTCTTCCTTATCCCAAAATGCTAAAAGACGAATTTCTTTTCCTGAATATTTAGTTCTAAACTCCCAAATTTCATTTACGAGTTTTTTAAATAATTCAAGATCATTAACTTCTCTTGATTTCCAAATATTAAAAAGAACTTTTTTACGAGGCTTTTTATCTAGGTTGTCAAGAAAGTCTTTAGCATTTTCTAAAAAGATAACCTTGAATTTAATCATTCCTTTTTCTGCAAATTTACAATAAATATCCCTAAAGGGAAACATTTCTTTGTTAAATTTTCTATCAGACTGATTATGTGATCATTTTTCTACATTTTCGCACTACTAACACTTATAGTATAGCTTTATGATAGATACAATTCGGTATTACGAATAATCATGCTAAGTTTGTAAAGTTGCTATAGGTAATTAGCACTAAACCAAAGTTTAACCAATAAACCTTTATTACCATGAAAAGTAAAGTAATTGTTGGCATTTTGCTAATTGTAATAGGACTTGTAATTGTATATTGGGCATACAACCATTCACCCCATGCTGGATTTGGCAATATGCTAATGAACGAAGTTTCAGGATCGTTTACTCTTAGCAAGCCAGCCTATGCGGGTGTAACCATTGGAGGTGTTATTATTGCTGTTCTTGGATTGTACAAGATATTTAAGAAGTGAGGATGTGTAGCAATTAGTAGGGTTGCTGAGCGCAGAAATGCTCGGTTGCTAATGCTCGGTTGACTTCGTCTAGCTAGCCAAAGGACGGCTCGGTTGAATCATTTGGCTTAACGCTATTGAAGAATGCTAACCCCCGTTGAGCCTCGGCTCAACGGGGGAGCAAACCAATTCTTACACTTCAGAATAAGGTTTCAAAACCCCTTATGCATTCTGGAATTTAAACTTCTCGGCATACCAATCAGCAGGTTTGTTGAAAGGCAGCAAGAAGGAGTTAGAGTAATTGAATATAAAGTTTATAACGCCAAGAAAAGCAGCAGTAAAACCAAGGAAAAGAGCAGCGACAAGAAGCAATACAAGTCCAATTAGCCCCATTGATCCCTCTGTTTCCCAATCCCTTTGATAAGGTCCACCGTTTGTGCTAACATAGTATTTGGTACCATCTCCCATTGCTAGAGCCGTCATAATTCCACCAATCATGCCTGTGCCTAGATTTGCGAATTTGAATCTTCGTTTTTCTAATGTATACATTGGTGTTCGGCTCGATAAAATATAAAAAGCGATACCAAGGGCATGTATAAAAATAAAGGTAGAAACGCCCCCAGTAAATAGCATCAATACGCCCACACCAATACTTGCGCCAATAATCCACTTGGAACCAGTAAAAACACGTTTTGTTCGAATATTATAAATCTCAGCAAACTCATCGACCCTAGTTCTCAGATCGGCATTAGTTGGTTTTAGGACTTTGTTAATGTAGTCGAGCCCATTTTTCATAAATCGGGCTTGCCTTCCTTTGGTTATGGTAATCATTTCTTCACCATTCTCATCGGTGAAAGCCGTTAATTTATTTTCAATGGCAATAAGTATCTCTTCGGATCTTTCGTTTCTGGTTTCTTCATCTAAATCTTCGGTAACCTGAACGCCCTCATCATCACCTGAAGGGTTGTAAAGCTTGGCTTTGTGATTGGTGTACACAACTATTGGCAGAAGTATAAACACCCCGATAAGGTAAGCAGCTGAGATAATTATCTGGAACCAATCAATATTCCCACCCGAGCTTGCACTTGCCTCAGCAGTGTCGTTAGCGAATAGCACAGATGCGAAAAACAATGAAAATAATGTTGCCGTTGCTGTTTTAAAGTTCATAACATTTTTTTTAAATTAATAAATGAGGGTGGAACAATATGTGAGATACAATAATTCGTATATCAACAATTACCTTATCATATTAAAAATCGAATAGGAAGCCCTTAATCTTTATAATTTTGATAAATACGTATTATGCTCTAACCACCCCCAGCAACTTGCACAATCTACCAAATTAATCTGAACAATGAATGTTACTTTAACATTGAAAAAAAATGAACAATATTAGTATCCCAACAAAACAAGCAAGGCTTATCGTTAATTCGTTGGTATATTTATTAGGTTGCTTTAAATACAAATTTTGAAACAAAATTTTTAGATCTACAGCTGATTATTATGTTATGAAGGTTTTCGATTCACAAAATTAATAGCACTGCCTGGTAGTGATTCAATAAAATAAACATCTCTTAAGTACAGGTAAACACTATTGCTACCCTTTGATATAACCCAACGCCTCAATATGCTGCATGTTGTTTGCAGGGTGGGTTTTACCTTGGCTAATCACATAAACACTATCGCTTATATCAACAATATGCTGGTACATATGGTCGGTTATGATGATACCCTTATTTTCCTTTTCGCGGGTAATTAGCTCCTTGATTACCTCAATATGAATGGGCATAATGTGCGAAAAGGGCTCGTCGAGCATACAAAATTTGGTTTTGGAAGCAAGTACAATATAGATCTCGACAATCCGCCTTTCCCCTCCCGATAACTTTCGGAATTTTGAGCCATAAAGCTTATCAAATTCGGGAAAGCGAGATACAAAATCGGAGAACTCAAGTTCGAAATGTTTAAAAACCCGCCGTACGGTGAGCGAGCTGGGAACAAATTTAACTTGCGGCAGATACCTCATATCGCGAGGTGAGCGATAAGGGTTTAGCAGTGGCTCTCCATTTATTCGAATCGACTTATCGAAGGGCATCAATTCGCCAAATAGAATTTTCATTAAACATGACTTACCAACGCCATTTCGCCCCAACAAACCGGCTACGGCTCCCGTTTCGCATTTTAAAAAACATCCTGTAATATCCTTTTCGAATCGAACTCTAGAATAACGCTATCAATCTCAAGTAGGTTTGTCATTGTATGCTGTGCGTAAGTATTATCAACATAACAAATACCGTAAGATCAAAATAGAGCGTAGAGACCCACAAACTTTTCCTTGAGAGCCCAAGGTTTTTGTAGTAGTAAAATACGTCCCTTTTAAAAACTTGTATGTAGTAGACAAAAAGGGCGAGAGTAAAAACCTTAAACCAGAATAGCGCCGTAATGGTTGCAATGCCCCATGTGTAAACCGTGAAAAGGCTCAATAGGGTTATTATTAGGCTTGCAAAAGCAAACAACTTGTAAAATGACCAGACCAATCCTAGTCTTCTCATATTTTCATCAATGGTGGATACAGGAATTTGGTATGAAGAATATCAAAATATCGGCAGATAAGCACCAAGGTTAAGCCGAAATACGATAAGATCAGTTTCCAAACATCTCTATGTCTCACAAATTGAATCCATCGTATGTAATGAGATATTCCACAGATTATCATTAGCTAAAGCAATCCATCACCCCGAGTGCTTATCAAATTTATTTGGATTATGGCCTTTTACCAAGCACCAAACCATATACATAAAACCGACACCAATTAGCACAAGGGCAAAACCATCGCAAAACCCTCGTTCAAAATCAGACAACTTATTTCTTAGCAAGCGGCTAACGGCAAGGGTAATATAACCTACAGGCCAGCAAATTAGCAGGGCATATCTTACTCTAAATATTATTTTACTACTCATCAGTAAACGAATTATCTATATTTTCATTTCGGGCCATATAGCTTACAAAGCATAACAATGATAGGCTGTACATGAAGCATTCAAAAACATCACACACCATCCCAGCCCTTCTCAGGGTAACTCCCAAGGCAACGAGCATCAAACCAGCACAAAGTCGCCAACGAGAAGAAACCATCTTACAAAACAACATCTGCAACAGCCTTAATCTTTGGAAAGATTTTCCTTTACTCTTATTAGCTCCTCAACGATGGGCAGAACCTCGTTTTTAATCCTTAAGAGCCTGAACTGATACCCAAAAAATCCGGCTAACAGCAAAAATGCCGATGAAACCCCATGCAGCTGAATTCTTACAACCAAATCGATATCGCTAAGAATCCCCCAAAGCAACAGGTTTAGCCCCATGAGCATCCCCAATATAAAAAACAAGAAAGGTTTTTTAAAGATGTTATTCTGCTTCTTTAGCCGATGAATTGAAGTTCCAAGAAATTGTTCGGTTGATTGGTCAAAGGGAAGCTTGCTGACTTTTAGCTGATTTCTTAAGTAGTGAGTAAAAAATGAGATGACGCTTACAATCACCGTAGCATACCCCACAAGCACAAAGTACAAGTGGTTCCCTTGCAATCCGAGCGTTACCACGGAAGGAAGAGACGAGCCAAGTATAAGTATGATTATTATAAGTTTAATTCTGTTCATCCTATCCTGATGCAGCTGCAGCGACTTAAGCTTACCAAGAAGCGAATCTATTTGCGTTTCCTTGCCTACTAAGCTAACCTCAGCAACCTTTTGGTTAACCCACATTGCTTGCAGCTCGGCAAAATCGTTAGTTGCTTTCATTCTCCAGTATCGTTTTAAGTTGCTTTTTAATCCTGTTTACCTTAACCCCAACATAATTGGGGGTTATGCCCACTACCGGAGCAATAGAATCATAGGTTAACCCCTCAAGCAAGAGCGAGATTATCAACCTATCCTGCTTATCGAGTTTCGAAATTGCCAACGCCAAATTATCAAGCCGTTTACTATCCTCGTCAAAATTTTCAAGGGGAACCTCTGGTTGAGTAAAGTCAAGCTGGATAATACTAGTTTCAACTCTCTTGTACGATTTAAATTTACGGTTGTGGAACAACGCCGTATTCACGGCCACCCTGTATACCCAAGTGCCAAGCTGGGCATCACCTCTAAAGGTATCTAAGCTATTCCATATGTTAACCATAATTTCCTGAAACAGATCATCTACCTCGTTCTTCTTGTAGATATATGCATAGCAAATTCTATACACCCGATGCTTGTAATCATCGTAAATATTGGAGAAAAGTTTCTCCTTTTCTTTAAAATTCATCGTTTAGATAAATTGTTTGATTTTTTCGATCATCCAGGCTCTATCATCCAGCATAATGAAATGCTTTGCACTTGGGTGGATAAAAGTAGTACAATTGGAAATACCGTGAAACTGCTCATCAACTCTAAAGGCTACGGCTTTGGCATTTAAACCAATTTTTTGGTAGTTGAATGCTGAGCAAAGCGCAAGGGTAGGACAGCTAAGGTTTGGCAATGCTGGCCTCAGATCGGTTGCTAGCATGGCGCATTGCGCATCGATTATGGCGAGCCTATCCGAGGCTAAAACAACCTTGCAAATTTCATTCTGCTCCTCGGTGGATGTTACCATATTATCGATATTCCCCGCCCAAAATGCTTCGTAGTGAGCCTGAGGCAGCTCGCTAATCTGAGTTCGGTATATCGCCGTTTGCTGCGCTGCAATTTCCTGCGTAACAGCAGGATTCATCATAGCCAGCATGAATGGGTACGAATCGACTACTACCAGCTTCCCGAATAACCCTTTATTCGCAGAGGCTAACTTTATGGCCAAGAATCCACCAAAACTATGTCCAATGAGAATGGGATTCTCTAAGCTCCTGGCCTTAATGTAATCAAGGATGTCATCCGTAATCCTCTCCATTACAATTTTGCTGGAACTTGTATGTCCGCTCACCCCTTTTACCGAAATGATGTGAACCTCATATTCCGCCGAGAGGTCACTGACTGTTGCACGCCATGCGTAATCGCCACCAAATCCTGCGATAATTACAATGGGTTTACCTGTACCAGATTTTACGGCTTGAATAGTTGAATTGGGCTTTGCCCAAAGGCAAATAGAAAGTAGGATAAGAGATAATGCAATACTTTTCATCTTCTAAGAGTTTAAAATTTCCCCTTTAGTAGCCCGAGGACGAAAAATATTACACAGTTTAAAGAGAATTATTTTAACCCTAGACAAAAAGATCTTTAAATCATTCGTTTAGGTGTATTCAAATTTTGCGAAGCAAAATCAACCTAAACGTCTCCCGACCATACATCACCCGAGCAGATGGATTTGGCGTAGCTCGACTCCTAGCTTTACTCGCTGCCAAAAAGTAGTTTTGTTATTGGTGTAGGATGCTCTGGGAAAACGATTTTTAGAACTCGCTGTACTTCTTGCGAAAGGTTGACGAGTGCAGCACGGGGTAGATGTAATCTAAAATATCGATGGGGGTCAGTTCGACAGGTGGTACACTGATCCAGTCGAAGTGCTCACTGACCGAATCGGACACTGTGCTTGTCGAAGTGTCTTTCTCGCTGGTAAAGGGTAAGCCTAATTTATTGGCTATTTGATTTACATTTTCGGGGATAAAGGCTGGGGTGAGCGATATCATCAAGTAAAAATGTGCCTCCCCGAGAGCGCGCTTGGCTTGGATTTTATCATCCGCCCAGAAGTATGTGGCGAGCCCAATTGCCCCGAATAACTAGACATCCTCCACACCTACCAGCCAGCAGACTGGATGGGGACACCCCTTGTTGTGAGTAGTTATTGATTGTCAAGAGCCCTGTTTGCTTAGTTCAAGGGCATACTAGCCTACAGTGAAAGGTTTTGGGGGTGGCAGGAAATGCATGGGTTTGTTTATTTTAATCTCACTCGTATCAACAAATCGGTTGTTGTCATATACAAATACTTTTGATCGGTATCAAAAGCACAATTGGCGGTTGATTTTCCGGTTTTAATGGTAGCCAGATGTTTTCCTACCGGATCTATAATATGAACTCCGCCTGGCCCGGTTGCAAATATGTTACCGCTTTTGTGAATTTTTAATCCGTCGGGTAATCCTTTGGCATTTTTTGCAAGCCCCAGAAAGTCAAATAATACTTTCCCTTTTTTAAGTGATCCATCCCCAGCGATATCAAAACTATATAAAACTGGGTTTTCTGGATCAGATTGATTGACATACAAGGTTTGCTGATCAATTGATAATGCAATTCCATTTGGCCATTTCAAACTGTCAACAAGTAAAGACACTTCCTTATGGGAACTCACTTTAAATACTCCGTTTATTCCTATTTCTCCTGTTTTATTATCTGGTCGACCATAAGGTGGGTCTGTAAAATAAATGTTGCCTGCACTATCCATCACCAGATCGTTGGGACTATTAAATTTCTTTCCTTCATAGCTATCGGCAATGGTGCTAAATTGGTCCTGAGGTTTTTTTACATCAGCTTCCATTCGTGCAATTCGTCTGTCGCCATGCTGGCAAAGCAACAGCTTGTTTTCCAAATCAAGAGTCAATCCGTTGGAACCTTTGTCAGAACCTTTATTTTCTTCTCCAGTATGCCCAGCCGATTCAAGGTAAATACTGAGACTGTCCTTTTCACTCCATTTGTATATTCTATTTGCGGGGACATCAGAAAATATTACAGCCTGTAATTCATCAATCCAGAGCGGACCTTCGGACCAGTAAAATCCGCTTGCCAGTATTTCAAAAGTGGCATTCGAGTCAACTATGGTATTTGCAATTGGATCAAATATCTCAATTTTTAACTGCTCCATTAAAGTATCAACAGCCTTGTTTTCAGAGAGATCGTCTCTGGGATTACTTTTGCATGAAACCAATAGTAAAAGCAAAAAAGCAAGTAGAAAAGTACATCGATTATGCATAATCCTGAATTGGTTAGATTATAAGTGCAAATGACACGTTATAGTAAATTCGGGTGCTGGCTACCAAGCGTATGCCATTGGTGCTTCGCCACCAGGACCGGGGAATATCTCATCCAATTTTATGAGTACTTCTTTATCCAGCTGGATACTTGCTGCCCGAACGGCACTTTCAAGCTGCTCAAGGGTTCTTGGCCCAACAATTGGTGCTGTTACAATCGGATTATGAAGTAACCATGCCAATGCGACCTCTGCAGGTGGATGACCAATTTTTTTACATAGAGTTTCGTATTGCTCAAGTTGATTGCGTTTAGCTTCCAACTTCTTGAGATTTTCTTCATCAGAGCGCCTTCCATTCTTATGTTTTTGTAATGCACCACCTAAAAGTCCTCCTGCTAATGGACTCCAAGTGATTAACCCTAATCCATAATGCCTACATGCTGGGATGACTTCTAGTTCAAGCATTCGGTTGTCGAGATTGTAAATACTCTGCTCGCTCACTAGTCCCAACATACCTCGTTTAGTGGCTTCCTGGCATGCTGTGGCAATATCCCAGCCTGCGAAATTGCTCGAACCCACATATACTACTTTACCTTGCTTTATTAATGCATCAAAACTTTGCCATGTTTCATCCCAAGAACAATCATGGTCAATATGATGCATCTGATATAAATCAATCCTATCGGTCTGCAAGCGTTTCAAGCTACCCTCACAATGCTTCATGATTTTATACGCACTCAGGCTTCGCCCATCACTATTGACTTCAGGTAAATTTGCTTTGCGATCGACAGGATTGTAGACTTTTGTGGCTAATACAACAGCATCTCGTCGTCCTCCACCTTGGGCAAGCCATCGTCCTATTATTTCCTCTGTATATCCATGCTCTACAGACCAGCCATAGACATCAGCTGTGTCGAAAAAATTGATGCCTAATTCTAAAGCGCGATCCATAATTTTGAAGCTATCCTCTTCGCTAGTATGCCACCCAAAGTTCATAGTCCCAAGGCAAATATTACTCACGAGAAGTCCGTGCTTACCCAGTCTCTTGTGTTTTACTGACATAATGCTTCCTCCTTTTAAAACGTTTAAACTTCTTATAACCCGTTTCTGTATTTTAGCATAAATTTACTCATACCAAGGTAGAAATGCAAATATTGGTTACCGCCTCAAGCTATAACAATTTGTTTATTATGCATCTAGCCTGCATCGTTCATACTTTTTATTTAGGTGATATGTAAGGCGTGTAAAGCCACCAACCTCCTAGCCTCAGCGCGAAATAAGTTATATATACAAATTGGCGCGGCTATGCTAACCTCTGCTAGGCGGAGGTTGTACCTACATCTTACTATTTTTTAAGGTTTACTTACCCTCTGGAGGTAAATACAAGCAGAACGGGGTTTGCGGGCGGAGCCTGATAGCATAATTGAGCCGAGGCTGCGCCTCGGCTCAACGGGGTTTTTTGTATTCAATACCATATTTGTCAAACATCATAGTCAAATATGGAACGGCACCCATTACTCCCAATTTTCCTTCCTGTCCCGAAACAATTCCGACTAAATATCCATTCTTGTCTATCACAGGAGAACCACTTCTACCACGAGGCTGATTTTCAGATGGTTTTATATAATAATAATTTCCTAAATCCATATAGCACTGCATTTTAAACAATCCTGGCTTACTATTATCTTTCTGGTTCTTTGCCCATCCGACAGCATAAACAATCTCATTCTTTTTTACAGGTGTATATCTAATTTTCAAGGGATACAATTGAGTATTCTTTTCATCTAATTCAAAAATAATCCAATCACGATCTTTTAACGTGTTAAACTGATCAATTGGTTCTTTTGAGTTTTTATTTATTAATCTTTTTATAGAAACTGTTTTTTCTTTATGATTCTTAGGATACATATTCCAATAGTTAAACTTATCCCCCAAATCAATACTACTAAATCCAACTTGATTTTGAAAAATCAAAAAAATATGTTTACATGAAACACCAATTGTATCAAAACCAGTGTCTACAAGAAATGAGTTTGCAATATCATAGTAAGTTGTGTCAGAAAAACTAATTTCATTCGTTAAAGCAAAATCAGGCCAAGATGAAACAGGTTTTTCAATCCAAGGTTCTTTAATAATTTGGGGTGAGTTTTTACACCCAAACATTAGCATTATACAAATCAATATTAAAGCTATATTTTTCATAAATCTTTAGTTTTGTTTATGTTTTGTTTAATCATTCGTAGTTTCTTTATCCCCTTGCCACTAACGGTGGGGGGCATTTAAGCAATTACTTTTCTTCGTTACCGCACGATAAAATCGTGCGGTAGCGGGGACAGGAGTCGGAGCAAAAAAAAGATAAATAGAATTCCTGGTAGGCTGTGACTTTTACTAATAATTGAGTTTGTTCTCATTTGAGTTTGTCATTTAACCTGTTAAAATCAGTTGCCAACAATTCGACTCAAGTGGAGTTTGAGCCGTATGGAACCTAACGGAGGGCAGGTTAAGCAACCAGAGTATTTGGCTGCTTAACCACCCATTTTTTTTCGCAGTGGCCTTAGGCCTAAAGGATACCCTGAAGTTCTAGGTTTCGTAAAATTCGTATTTCTCCCTGCTCAACCTCGGGAAACTTCACAACGATGTAGGCTGAATACACAGTTGGGATATCGAACCTTTTGCCCTCAATGGTGAACTCAAGGGCATTCAGCAGATTTTTCTCAAGCACCTCAATCTCTGTGGGGAGTATTGACGTGCCTACCTCTAAGCCATAGTTAAGGCTGATTACCTCTCCCTTCTCATCGATGTAAATTGAAAGGGAAAACTCCTCATCGGCAGTCACAAGTTCAACTAGGCGATTCCCCGGGAAACTTTTCCTGATGGCGCCTATAACCGAATCGTACGATACCAACTTGACAACAGAGCGCTCATCGTGTTTACTGTCAAAATCCTTGCGACCCTCCATTGGGTTGCCAAAACTAGTGTTTTTAATGAATAATCCTTCCCAAGAATTGTTGCCTACCTTACATCTAAAAGTCGTTTTGTTTCCCTTCACTAAGGTAACGGAACCTTTCTCCTCTCCTGTGGGCCATGCGTTCTGTGCAGCGATAGGGAGCGAGGTAAGTATGATAAAGCCCACTAGAATGAGCGTAATCTGTAACCTGTACATTTTTTAAAAAATGTTTGTTGTTTTCATATTTTTCTGGTTTTGTAGTTAATTTCAACCATTTAACACCTCTAAAAGAGCGCCAGTGGCGTTGAGTTTGTCGTTCAAGTACCCCCCATAATCCGCATTGTGAGTATTGAACAGGTTGACCAGCTGGTGTACTAGCCCATCAGCTCAGCTGTGGGGCCATAGACTACGAGAGCCTTTATCCATTATCTGTATTTGTCCTTAATATCGTTGTTAGGAAAACCCACTGTCCCCAGCCATGAGTTAACACCATTTCTCCGCGGTAGCGGGCGAATAGAGTTTTAAGTTCTCTCGGTATTCTATTCAGATAGTATAATCACAATAGAAAGGCTTATTTCGAATTGCGATACTGTTCAACAATTGGTTTTGCCTGTGGATAATCCAAATTCGAGATAACAACCTTCACTGAACCCACACCTCCTGGTGCTGTATGCCAAGGGGCTATAGTTCCCATATATTCATCTTTTAGAAATGACTCAATCTTGTTGTCCTCTAGTATGCTTCTAACAATTTCAGCTTCGATAGCAGACCCTGAAAATATTTCCATCAATTCGTTCTTTTTGTTTGCTGTCATTAGAGTAGTTTTTGGTCATTAAGAGATTAAATCTTAGAATTCAATTTTTAAAGATATGGCGTTTATTCTAAAAAAGAGTTTTTGTATTTATCGGAGTTTAGCATAGCCAAAAGAGCTATGCACCCCACAAGTGCAGGGACAAGGGTAAAGAGTAGATCGAACAAATTGTTCCCGAAATGCCGTGTAATAAGATTTCCGGTAATCATAAATATTCCCACGAGACCCAAAACATTTCGAAACAAAGTGCCAATTTCTTCAAGGTTATACTCTGCTCTTTGCTTGTGGTTCATTGTATTTAAACCAGCAATCAAGCAGTAAATCTTACCGTATTTGATTAGTAGTCCGGCTAGGATTAAAACTACTCCAAATATAAGGGTTGTCATACGCTGTAATGTTTTGGTTTATCGTCATATAATAGCACCAAAAACTGTTTAAGTTCTATTCCTACAAAACATTTTGCTAATTGACCACGGGCTTAAGCCCGTGGCAACTAAAAATCAAAGTACTAATTTAAACTTAAACAGTTTCTAGCTATAAATTACTCCTTTACAAAATCAATTTTTTCAATTCCACTTTGAAAAAACATTCTATTCTCGTCTGGAAAGAATTCTATCTTTATCATCCGTTTATCATATTTAAATTTATTTTTACCATAGCATTCTAAAGGATAAGTTGAGCTACCCATTTTTATTTTTAGTTTGCCTTCTTCACTGCTAATAGTAAATTTAAAAGGCTTATCAAGAGGAGAATATACTCCAAGGTATTCGTTTATTTCTTCGGCTTCTAATTGCGTATCAATAAATCGTGGAGTGCTCTTCATTTTCTCCAAGCTTTCACTTCTATACTTATCAAGTATCCTTGTTGATACCCAGTAAAAGTTATGCGTATCTTCTTGTCGAACGAAAAAAAGAAATTTCCCGTCAGGAGAAACTACAGGAAATCTTTCTATTGACTCTGTGGTTATTTTATCTCTCATCATAATCGGATAGCCCCAATTATCCTGCTCATCTTTATAACAAACATATAAATCAAGTACACCAACACCAAGATAATGATAACCAGAAAAAATCATAAAATCTTCATCTGGTGATACAGTAATTGAATAATAAGGGTAAAAGTCAGGATGAATTTTTACTGTGGAAGAATCCATAAACATGTTATTCCTATATACAAAACGAACAGGTCTTGCATTTGGATTATTTTGATCCGTTTCCACTAAAAAAGCCGTTTCGTTATTAGAAAATGATGGAGACCAATTTGCCTTTTCATTATTAACCGGTGCGCCTATATTTACAGGCGTATTCCATTTTTCGTTCGCTCTTTCTACATACCAAACATCTGCTCCTCCTAAACCATCTGGTCTGGTTGAATTAAAATACATACCAGAACCATCAGGTGAAAAAACAGGAGATCCGTTTCCATATGTTAAATAATCAGTAACAAATTCAGCTAAAGCAGGTTTAGTCCATTTCCCATCTTCAATTTTGGAATAGTAAATCTGTTCAGTATTACCTTTTCCATTAGGTAGTGGATATTTTTTGGAAAATGCGGACCAATAAATCTCATCACCCTTTGGTGAAATAGCAAGTTGACAATGTTCATACCATGTTGAGTCAGAAACAATGTCTTTAGCAAATATTTCTGGTATAGTATCTGGTGTTTTTTGTCCTAAATATTCTCCTTTCAATAGGGGAAATTCATTTACTGACTGAGCATTCACAAAAAGCGATAACCCCGCTAGCAATAAAAAAAGTAATCTTTTCATTTGACATCCTTGTGTTTAGTTGTTAATTTTTACTAACGGTGGGGGGGAGCGCATGAGGTCTGGATATTGGAACATCGCGTCATCGTCCTGACGGGACGGAGCTGGATTGGAACGAGAAGTGGACTAAACCGCCAAAAACCAGCATTGTGTTCACCCCTTGTTGTGGGTAGTTATTTGTTTTAGTCAGATATTTGAATTAAGAAACATTTATTGAAAGAGTTCCTTTGTAATTTTCAAACTAAAGTTTTGTTTCTGCTCTGGGTTTATAAATTCCCTATTTATATAATCAGAATAGTTACTTGAATTATCAACTTTACTATATGCAGATAATTTTAATGCAAGTTTTTTTAAATCAATAAAATCAGGATTTAATTCTGTTATGAAATCAGGAAGGGATGGTGCACTAAAAGAATAATCACCAGTTATTGGAGAAAAAACATAATATCTAAAAATCTTATTACCATTAATAAAGTCATAATTACTATTTTCCCAAAAATGTTTAACAAAGTCCGCCTCACCAGTTATTGTAGAATTGAAATTTTGTATTGATCTATTATTTACTACTTCTTCAATTTCTATTTGATGAAAAACAGTTGGTAGTGAGGAACCGCAAAATTCCATCACTTCACTATAACTATCAGTGTATACAAATAAATGCATACGATAATGTGAAAACAAGTTATCAGGATAATAACCTGTTATAGTCCGAGATGACTCATATTGATCGTCCCTGTAAATTCTAAAATTAGGTTTGATATCATCGCCATAGGTTTGATCTGAGTTAATATATATTGAAGAGTATCTCGACTGAGGAATCTGATAATCAATAACACATTCCATCTGAGTCAAATCACTAGATGATATAGTAAAGTTCTCATTTAAAGAAACATCTTCTATCAATTTGTAATAAGGTCTTTCACCATCATCATGTAAACAAATCCAAAGAATATCCGGATTATAGTATTGATCCATATAGATTTTATTAGTAGAATAATTTTTATTTCCATTGCCCAAATTTTGGATGTGCCTGAAATGAAAATTGTCATGACTTCCATCATTGAATTCTAATTTATTCACCCCTAATCGGGTTGGCCTCACAGATTTAGTATCTCCACTTAATTTCCATATATTTGGTTCAACGTTAGTATAAGTGTAAATATCACATACTTCATCCTTGCCGTCAAATAGAGTGGATACAATTTGAACTGTATATAAAGAATTACTATTATCAGAGTTGAATTCAAGTTCAATTTCTATATCATTTTCCAATTCGTCTTCGGCAACAACAATATTGTTGCTATTGTAAATCAAAACCCACTTTCTTTCGTTTTCCAGTATAAAGTTCTCATTAGTAACAAACTTAAAAGTACTAATGTCTGGGTTTGTTATGTCATCTTTGCAAGAAATTAAAGATAAAGCTAGAATAAGTAAAAGACAATTTGTAATAAGTTTCATATGCATTTAATTTTCGAAAGTTAGTTTAGTCCAAAGATAATATTTAATAAGAATCAGTAAGTTCTGGGATGTCTTTGAAAATTACCTCTAACGGCTGGGGGTTGGTAAAGTGCAGGAGTTTGAAACGATTCATTGTCCCACGCTACGAAACTACAAAAAAGCGAGTACGTTTCCTAATCCGCTGGTTACCTGCATTTTATTAACCCCTTGTTGGCAACTGGCTTTTTTAATGTAAATAGATTTCACTTAAGAAATTATCTAATTTGGTCTTTGTGTCTTCAAATACCTGATATTTACTATTAAACATACCAACTTTCAAGGGTGACCAATTTTCTTTTAATACCTCTGCTTCCTTGAAAAAATCAGTAAAAATTCTTGATTCGCTCCTTAAATATTCATTTTTTCTCCATTGATATTCACCCCAAGGAGCCCAATCATGCCCCCATTTAGGACCAACAAGATGTAAGAAATTTAAAGAAATTAAATATTCAAAAACATCAAATTTTTTCTGAAAATCTTTTACACTGTATAAATGTTTAACGAACAATGGCTCTAAGGTTTTATGTAAATATGTGCTTAATGGTGTTAAGTAATTACTAGAGAGAATTTCATTCATTATTTTCTGTTCAACAATACAAGGATGAACCTTTTCTAACAAAAAAATCTCATCTGAATATTCGGAATCATAGGTTCGAATTTTTAAATTAAAGCAAGCATTTATTATTTCATAATTGTCTTTTTTTAATGCACTCAACCCAATACAATATAAAACAATAAGTGAAGGGAAATAGAATAAATCTCTTGTTTCTTTATAGTAACTTCCTTGTTGAAACTTAAATGGTTCAGAAATTGATTCTAAGATTAGTATAAACAAATATGAATTTTCCT
The DNA here is from genome assembly GCA_002345825.1 of Bacteroidales bacterium UBA2295. Classification (GTDB taxonomy): domain Bacteria; phylum Bacteroidota; class Bacteroidia; order Bacteroidales; family Tenuifilaceae; genus Perlabentimonas. Next base: position 2,948 of record DDWD01000060.1, on the reverse strand, counting down.
TATTAGCCCAGAAAACACCATTAATTATTAATTGCAGTAAAATTTCTAATGAATGAATGTAATGAGAGATTATTGGGAGCAAGTTTTTTTTGCTGGGATATAGACTAAAATCATCTTTGACTCTAAGATTCATTAAAGAACATTCTAGTTGTTCTTGAATCAAATCGTGCAAAAGTATTTTATATTCATCTTTTACAATATATTTTTTCAAACGTGCAACAGTTATATCTTTTGAAAGGGGATGATTAGAATTAATTCTTTCTAAAGCATTAATGTTTTCATAAAGTTCCCTAAAAAAAACATCTGAACTTTCTATTTTAAGAGTTTGACCTTTCCTAAATTGAGCTATTTCCTTCAATTCATCTTCGCAATGCCCCAGATAAGTCCAGTAACTATAAAACCTAAAGTTTTCACTTTTCTTTATAGCATTCACAAGTGCAATGTCCCATTTACCTGACCAACCACAAGAAATTATTCCATATTCATTTACAATTCTAAGTACATAATCATAAATTTTTTTGTTATAGATTGATAGTTCTTCTTTTGTGTTAAGGAATCTTGAATCAAGATAATCACCATTAATTTTTATTAAAATAAAATTGCTGTGAACTAATGGCATTGCACCATCTATATCATCAGGATGTCTAATTACAATTGGTTCAATGCCTTCAATAGATAATGCCTTTTCTAACAACCTATCAAAGTTAGTTGTAATGACAACTTTAATAAAACCTTTTTTAATTAATGAAGCAATTTTTTTATGAGTATCTGTTGGTTGTTTTAATCCTTGTTCTAATTCTTCATCTGTAGGTTCAAAATATGGTTTTAATAAATTCAATCTTTCTGTAGATGATTTTACAAGCTTTGATAGGATAGAAGAGTAGTTAGGTTCCTGATTATATTTTTTTATAAACCATTCTTCAGGATTTGGTGTACAATCTTCTTTATTTACTACTGCTAATTTTTTTATTAAGTCTACAACTATATCCCAACCAGTTGGAATTCCAGAATTTTTTGATATTCCAGAACCAAGAAGCAATGCATAAATGCCTTTGTTTGAAAATATTGAAAAGGATATTGTTGTAATAGTATTATTCATAGTTACCTGTTTTTTTAATCTTTCAAGCTTGTTGCCAACTTACTTATACCAACACCAAATGTACAAAAAAATCATCGGCATATGCGGCAAGGCATAACCTTACCCTGTGCATGTGGTGTTATTGGCAAAAAGCCCCCAGTAACAATGGATAGCCAGCGGGTATGCCGATAATACAAAATGTAGGGGAAAGAATTCTTTAAAAAAACACCCCAAAAGAGTGATAAAATGTCCATCATACTAACGGGGGTTGGATTAGAATGCGGACATAAATGGCTTGGATACGAAGCCGTGCTGAATATTGAGCCAAACCGGAACCTATGTTCCTACCTACCGAACATAGGTGGGGGTTGCTTATAGGCTAATGCAGAGTTGCTTAATCACCCAAATCAGAGGGTGGGTGAACTACTATCCAAGTTTCGAAAGTCCGAGCTACGGAAACTATTCCGAGTCATCAACATGCGTTTGGTGAAATGGATACGTAACAAGTATCGACAATTCACGCGTCTCCATTGGTACAATGCTCACAAATAACTGCGGGGTATTGCGCAATGCTATCCCTACCTGTTTGTGCATTGGCAATTTGGCTTCTTGCCCTGATTGTCTTTGTCATGAAGAGCCTTATGAATCGAGAGGTTCACGTACGTTTATGAGAGAGGCTTGGGGGTGAGATCCCCCCTTGCCTACTCTACTTTTTAGCCCTCAAAATTATTGTGTCAGGGAAGACGTGATAATCCTCTGATTAATGTCCTTCTGGAAGACTGCTAGATCTCACAGGGTCAATTTTAGACGTGTCTGCACCAACCCCGGGGTTCACATTAATGCCCGCTGCCTCGAAATCGAACAGGTATATTCCAAATCCGGTGCCAGGCTGGTCGTTAGTATTGGAGCGGCCTTCACCAAAGAGCATATATTTTCCATCTTCAGATATAACTCCTTGGTTTGCCTTATAAGTGACATCGCTGTTGGGCATTTTGTAGTCGCCAAAGTGGGTCAACCGGACCATATTATTGCCAGCGCTGTCGAGCGGCATCATGTAGAGGTCTAAAATCTGGGCATGTTGGCTAATAGGCAGGTACATATCGCATTCTACTAATGTATATTTACCATCGGGAAATACACCTTCCGGTTCGTCGTAGTATTCGTGACGATTAGATATGTTTTTGACAGAGTCAGTGTCCATATTCCAAATCCATACCTCGCATGAGTATTTGTCGGTGGTTGATGTGCCATAACGACTGAAAATTAGCTCTCTATCGTATGGCGGTCTCCAGTTCTGTGGCTCATGATAATCCAAGTAACGGGTAGCTCCGACTCCTTCACCTGGTATTGTTTTGTCTCGCTCCTTTAGTTCGTCCACATTCAGGATAACCCGAATATTCTCCACATTGGGCACACCATCGTCACCATAAACTATCTCGCCATAATGGATATCAGGGCCATTGGTCCAGGCAAGTTGCCAGGTGTGTCGGGATACGGCAACTCCCTCGTGAGCGATGATGCCTGTGTTCCAGGCAGGTTTGTCAAGATCTTTATAAACTATCTGAATTGTGGCACTATCACGAGTAGGTCCAATGGTCATTAGGTAATCGCCATTCTTTAAGTAGTAGATCCGCCACATTTTGCAATTATCGCAGTCCGGAGGAAGGATGGACCGAACTTCACCAGTGGAGATCGTTTTCTCGAAAGGCTTCCCTCCGGGTTTAGCCACAAAAATATACCTATCAGAGCTGGTTGGATGCCAGTCAGGTCGTTCGCCGATTTCCTGTTCCAGGGTTATGTAGTCAGGCAGCTTTAGCTTGGATTCTTTTTCCGAACAGGCAAAAGTTTAGTACATGACAAAAAATAAAAA
>DDWD01000059.1 GCA_002345825.1 Bacteroidales bacterium UBA2295 | reverse complement strand
TTTAGCATAAATTGCTGTTAGTAGGTTGATGTTTATTGCAATATCATCGATTAATGCTAATTTTTGAATTATATCTTTAACCGATAAGTATTGTTTATATATTTTATTAATAGCATTATCAGCTAAGTTTCTTTCTAAATCGGATAATAAATCAAAAATGACTTCGCTATCTTTTGATGCTTCAAGTGCTAAATGTCCAATCCTGGTACCAACCTTCCGATTATTCTCATTGTATTCAAACCCAGACCAAATGATTTTCTTTAGAAACGCTTTATCTGAAATGTTATTAATGAATTCGATTAGTTGCTTGTCATAGTCAGAACAATAATCTTCAACAGAGCGGCAAATTTCAAATTTAACATTAGGTTCTTGAATATTCTTGAAATGATATTTGAGTAAGTTATCATTAATTTTTTTTAGAAAACCATAGTCAAAAGCAAAAGCCTGTTTGTTTAGTTCTTTCGTTAAAATATATTCACGTAACTCTATCTGAAATTCATAATCAGAAATGTCATCTATACTCTTATAAATTAAATCTCTATGGTTTTTTATTATTGAATCAGCTTCCAAATAATCATAGATATTTTTAATAATAGCGATTAATCCCGAAATAATAGTTTCTCTAATAATTGTGTCTGATGTTAAACTATATATATAAAGCAGCAAAAAAGCTGGTTTAAGAAGTTCATCCTCTTCTTCAATCTCTCTTGATTTACTGAAATCAATACTGCAAATTTTGTTGGTAATAAATTTGATAGCATTATTTTTAAATGATGATTCCAAGGATTCATATTCCTGAATATCAGAATTTCTTATGATATCTATAATCAAATCGAACTCTTCATTATTTTGCATATTCATTTCCTCTAAAAGACTCTTGGTATTGATTTCATTTTCGTCATTTAGAAGAACTGAAATAAACTGTTCTTTGGCCACATTTCTAACAATTTCAGAGTTATCGTTTTTATACGTTTCTAATAATTTGTTTAGATCCGTGAGCTTTTTTACAGCTTTGGTTCTGTTTTTGGGTGATTTGCTTTCTAATTTTGCTTTAAAAATCATAATGATTATCATTTAAAGGTTCAAAAATTCTTATTGTAAATCATTTTTATAAACAAGCCTATCTAGTCTCGTTCTGTTTTGGGTGATTGCTTTTTGGCTTGCTGCTAACTTACTTGTATGTATAACTTTACCATCCAATACACCCAAAAACGGTTGTTAAGGTACAAAAAAAATCACTTTGCTGCCGAACAATTACGCATGTGGCATTTAAGCAATTACTTCTTCATCGCTACCGCACGACTCCCGTCGTGTGGTTTTTGCGATAGCAAAAAATTTAGCTTCGTTACCACGCGATATAATCGCGCGGTAGCGAAGGATATAATCGCGCGGTAGCGAGGTGCGGGTTTTGCGATAGTAAAACAATTATCTGGCTACCACAACCCCTTTTAACAATCCATCCTCTCCTGCATAATCCCTGGCGCTGCTGTAAACATAATCCTGTGGATTGCTAACAAAACCCTCCTCCACTGGATTGTTGTGGATATAGTTTATCTTTTCAAAAATCACTTTGTTGCTCCACAATTCTATGGGGTGGTTATTATGCTGCCAAAACTGGTAATTGGTAACATTTGATGATTCTGCACCGGCTTGCTTAAACCTTTCAAGTAGCCACTCCTTCCGACTCTCTCTTGGGTTCTCCTTAATGGCACTTACCAAAGTTTTACTGGTGAACCGTTTAAAATCACCAAGTAGCAGTTCGGGTTTCTGCCCATTAATACTCCTAAAAACTAAATGCATATGGTTGGTCATTATACACCACGCATAAATCTCCATACCTTTTTCCTGTTGGCAAAAAGAAAGGCTATCAACAAGAATATTCTTATAGTCGTTTCGGGTAAATACATCTATCCAATATACCACTGCAAAACTAACGAAGTAAGTCCCATCAGGGTTATGGAATTTGTAATTTCGACTCATAGAGTAAATTTAAAAAATTTCTTGCTTAGTTAGAACTTTATTTGCTTTGTTACCACGCGATACAATCGCGCGGTAGCGCTGTGAGAGCTACCGTACAACTTCCGTCGAGTGGTTTTTGCGATTGCAAAAAATTTAACTTCGTGACCACACGTGAGGACGCGCGCGGAAGCGCTGTAACTTTAAAGTTACAATTCTCCAAATATCATAGAAATTTCGATTTTCTGTCGGATTATGTGCCCTAACTTACTTGTATGTATGACTTTACCATCCAATACAAAAAAAAACGGTTGTTAAAGTACTAAAAAATCACTTTGCTGCCGCACGATTTTATCGTGTGGCATTTTAGCAATTACTTCTTCATCGCTACCGCACGACTCCCGTCGTGTGGTTTTTGCGATAGCAAAAAGTTTAGCTTCGTTACCACACGATATAATAGCGCGGTAGCGCTGCCTACTTTACGCTGTTCTCAATTATGGCAATTTCTTCGTCGGTTAAATTGTATAGCTGGTAAACTAATTGGTCTATTTGGTTTTCTATAGCTGAAATATCTGCTTGCTGATTATTTTTTTTCTCTCGAATAGCTTTCTCGGCTAATTCAATCAGTTCCGCTTGGGTTTTGGCGTCAATATTTGGAATTGGAACATTACTTAGTCCTTCAATGGTAACCTGAGAGGTTAGTGTTGAACCTAAAGTGTAAACATTTTTATAATAAAATTCTGTAACTGATGAATTTATTATTGCTAACAATACTTTCTTGTCTATAGAACAACTATAAAGAGAATACAATGTGTTAAATGAAACGCAATTGTCATAAACAATTGTTCCGATAGGATTTGATGAAATTCTTTTAACAAAAAGGTTCTCTTTTTCGAAAATTTCAAATTTATAGTCAATATCACCTAAATCCTTTCTTATCCATAAGGGCTCATTTGATTCATATTTTGAAATTAATTTACCACTATAAGCCTTAGTATTGTAAGATGTATCGTTTTGGTTACTGCTTATTGAGAACGCTTTTTCAGGGTAAATTAATGAACTACAGTATTTACAGGTAGTAGATTGCCTGTTTGTATAGTATTTAGTACTTAGTTCTGAGTGTTTTTGGCAATTATGACATTTTATAAGCTTCGATGACTGACCAAGTTCAATTCCACGTTTAATTTTGCATACTTCAGAAAGTTTTAAGTTACTCTCAAGTTTAAGGATAACGTCTAAAACATTATTGTTTAAGAAATTTGAAAAAACAATTGTTTTTGTTCTTAGTAAGTCACCCTGTTTTAATATGTTTTCAGAGAAAGGTTTGAGTTCAAAATTATTGTAAATAAAAACATTGTCAATTTCTTTAATTTTAGAGTAATGCAAGGATATTGTATTTGAAGCAACATCTGGAAACTGACCCCAATTTGAAATTGAAATTATTTTCGAGTTTTCCACGATATGTTTTCTCTGAGACAAGTAACCTTCATTTCTTGAGAAAACTTCAGGTATAAGCATATTGACAAACCCCTTCTTTCGCGAAATATGATTACCTAGTAGTAAAAAAACAGCAAATATATTGAGGTTTTTAATGTTAATGCCATATTTTTCTAAAACATAACGAGGCTGAATAAGCTGTTCTTTACTACTCCATGGCGGATTCCCAACCACCACATCAAAACCAACAAAATCGCCTTTCTCATTTAGCACCTCGGGAAACTCGAACCGCCACTCAAAGGCGTTCTCGTAAATCTTGTTGTTCTTAATCTCCTCAATTTCGGCCTCTAGCTTCTTAATCTCATCGGAGTATTTATTAACCTTTTTGTTCCACTCGTCCTTCTCCTTTTTCGATTTTTCGAAAAGCGTGGTCTGGTTGGTTAGCGTAAAGAGCTCGCCCTTGGCCTTTTGCAACCGCTTTAGCTTGGGGTCGTTCTGGGCTATTTCGCTTCTAAAATCGCTCTTAATATCGGCTATAAGCCGCTCCATTTCCCTTTTCTGCTCCTTGCTGTGGGCGTTGCGGTAGGTATCAACGGCAATACGGTAGCTGTCGATGGTCCACTTGCTCTTTTTTAGGGCTTGCCCCAAATCGGCATCAATGGCAAAGCGGCTAATAAGCGAGTTGCCGCATTTTATGTTGATATCGATATTTGGCAGGGTTTCGAGTTCGGTTTCGGTTTTGTAGTAGGCGTTTTTAAGCAGCTCAATCCACAGGCGCAACCTGCAAATTTTTACCGAGTTTGGGTTTATATCAACTCCAAACAGGCAGTTCTCAATTATGGTTTGCTTCTCGTGGAATAGCGCTTCCTGCACTCGTTGGCTCTCTCTGCTTTTGGGGTTATACTCAAAAATTTGCCCGTCGTCGTCGGTTGTAATCAGCTCATCGTTAACAACCTCAATGTGAAACTCTTTTAACCTTTTTCCTTCCCTATCCTGTAGTATTCTCAGATCGTTTTTTACAGCAATTATCTCATTAAGCGCCGATACAAGGAAATGCCCCGAGCCAACGGCTGGGTCGCAAATTTTTATGGAATTTACAATTTGGTTGGCCTCGTTTCTATCGTCAATCTTGTCGTAAAGATCATCAACGGTTTTGCATTCCCAATTCTTGGTCTCGTTGAATTTTTGAATAACTGCTTTCCTAATGGTTTCGCGGCACATGTACATGGTGATGAAACCTGGCGTGAAAAACGAGCCATCCTTGTATCCGTTTATCTTCTCGAAAATTAGCCCAAGAACCGATGCGTTTATTAGCGTTTTGTTGTCCTCCTGAATTTCTTCCGATCCCTCGCTGGTAAAATCGTAGGCATTTAAAAATTCAAAAAGGTATTCGAGCGTAGAGAGCGATCCCGTTCTTTTCTTACCCTGATTATCTTTAAGCACTGTGGAGCTGTGAATGGGTAGCTGCTTATCGTCGCGAAGGTTGCTTATGAAAAGGGTTGCGTGCTCTAGGTCGGTGGGTTCGAACAGCGAGCTGTTTAGGTATGGGACTTTCTCAAATGCCGATTTAATTTCGCTGTCCCTGTCGTCCGATTTACGGGCAAGAACCTTAAAAAACAGGCTATTCAAATCGTCGTAATCCTGAATTCTCTCCAGGCTTAGGAAACTATACGACCCGCCGCCCTTCCCGCTCTGGCTAGACGAGTTATGGTATGTTATTAGCTGCGCTTCGAGTAGCTTTAGGAATAGGATTCGATTAATCCACGTAATGCTTAGCTCTAGGGCAACATTGAAAAGCCTTTCCTGCAAGCTGTTTCCAAATTGGCTTGGCTTTTCTAGCCGGCTAATCTTATCGAGGCTGTCGAGCTCAATAATTGCATTCTCGAGCAATGAACCTGAGTTGCGCTGCCCCTCCTTACTCCTCTCGATTATTTTTTTGCTTCCCTCCTTCGTTTCTGTTAGGCCAATGATGTGAAGCAGCTCGCTGTAAAATCGCTTGTCGAGCGTATTGCTGTCGTTTGTGAATGGAAGTTTTAAAAGATGCTCTGGCGAAAGGAGCTTGTAAAGCGCAATTAGCTTATTGTCGTCGTTCTTATCGTTGTTACGTAAAGGTTTTTCATACTCCCGAATATCGAAGTATGTGTATTCAATTTCGTGCGTTATGCTTTCAATAAATGGTTCGGCAATTTCCTTGTAAAAGAAATCGGTTGTTTTTCCCGATAATCTACCCTCCTCAAAATCGTTGAATTGCTTAACAAAGCTCTTACTATGAGCAAAATGCTTTTCGAATATATTGGCATCGAAGATAAACCACTCGTTAATGTTTGTTGCAATAAGGTGTCGTATTTCCAGGTTCTTCTGGCTAATGCGCTCACGCATATAGTATAGCACCATTTCATGAAATGCTTTTGCATTGATATTGCTGAGCGAGAGCATCTCTGCTTTGTTGGTGGGCTTTTTCGTTTCTATTATCACCCCAACTGAGCTATTTTCTGAACTCCCATTGTGGATTACCAGATCGGTTCTTTCCTTGGTATTGATGTAATGGTTCGAATCGTAGTATGTCTTCCTTAGAAAGTAGGTGATAAGGTTCTTGTGATACTCCTCCGACTCCTTGTCGGTTACCCTGTCTAAAAGTTGAATCAAATTCGTTTTAAATACTTCTATTTCAGAACGATTAGGCTTTAATTTTAAAAACGCTTTATTCAGGGCCTTTCGGGGCTTAAGCTGCTTTAAATTCATTTTGCTACAATTTAACTTTTTCAGAGGGTTAAATTACAAAATCTATCGCTACTTAGCCATCTATAAATCACTGTTTATTGGTTCAAACGCTATGCCTTAGGGGGTGGGTTGCTTCGAGTGGTGTTATCTATTTTATTTTCATACTATTACACTATTCATAATGTTTGCTTAGCTCTACTAGCGAACAGATTGTTATGATGTTTGGCTCTTCACCTTCAACTCTCGATCGAAACTCGATGCGATACTGCTGATTAACCCGAACCGACTCTAAGCCCTTTTTATCACCCACAAGCCGTTCGCAGTTCAGGCTTTTGAATGGGAACAAGTCCTCTATCGTGATGGCGTTGCGCAATTTGCCAACGGTGTTTTATACAACTTAACTACCGAGTGCTGAAAACGATACTTCTTGCTGGTCTTACCCTGCTCGTAGAGTTCCCTAAGGTACCCTAACCCACGACCTGCTCATTACGAATGAGCGGCTCTACCAGCTGAGCTAAAGAGGCAAATTTTGATGTTTTTTGGCCAATTGTATTTTTGTAACTCAACTTTCGCATATAATTTATTCCCTTGATATTTAGCAATATATTTATTATTTCAAATATTTATATGCCTGACAATAAGCCACATATTTTATTTACGGATTCTTCCTGCCTGTCGCTCGACAGCAGACAGGTGTGGATCCTTTGTGCAATCCTTTGTGTTACTTTAACTTCGTTGAGCCTACTTGCAGACCATAGCCGTCAAGCTAAGGATACAATACAACCGAATATTAACAATTTTTTATTGGCTTTTGCAGAATGTTAATACTATAGCCCTCTTAGAGCCTGCCTGGCTGGCAGACAGGGGCACATAGGGATTGAAGAAATTAATTCAAATTAATTAGCGCTTCGTAGACCTGCCTGCAGCAGGCAGGTGCGCAATAGGGGCTGCGGATATATATTGCACCCCCACGGGGTGCTTTAAGGCTTTGCAATCTATACCCTATCGCTATGTACCCTCTACGAGGGTATGAATAAGGAAATTAACGACTTTAGATAAATTGAAATTGATCTTAGCCTGACGGCTATGACTTGCAGACAGGCAAGCTCGCACTACTTGTCCCGATGCTTTTTATCGGGAGAACGCTCGGTTGTGAAATAGCTTCTTACAATTACACAAAACCTGCCCGCAGCAGGCCATAGCCGTCAAGCTAAGGATACAAAACAACCGAATATTAACAATTTTTTATTGGCTTTTGCAGAATGTTAATACTATAGCCCTCTTAGAGCCTGCCTGGCTGGCCATAGCCGTCAAGCTAAGGTACAAAACAAATAAATAAAACAGTTCTTTTGAGTGGTTTGTACAGAATATTAACACTATAGCCCTCGTAGAGGGCATATAGCGATTGAAGAGATTAATGCAAATGATTTTAAGCGCTTCGTAGACCTGCCTGCCGGCAAAGGCAGGTGCGCAATAAGGGAAACTGATATCTATTGCACCCCCACGGCCTGCCTGCCGGCAAAGGCAGGGGTGCTTTAGGCTTTGCAATCAATAGCCTATCGCTATTTACCCCTGTCTGCCAGCCAGGCAGGCTCTACGAGGGTATAAATAAGGGAATTATCGGTTTTATATACATTAAAAATTGTGCTTAACTTGACGGCTATGGCAGCAGGCGGGGACACAAAGACTTGTGCTGAGCTAGTCGAAGTAAGTCACAAAAGCCTCAAGGGCTGTACTGTTGTATTACAGGGGTATTTGCCATTAGATTTTACTTGCGAAAGTTGAATTTTTAACAAAAATGTTTTGCTACAATTCGTTCGATTCGCTGAAGTAATGTAGGATGTGAATAGTTTACAAAAACGTACACAGGGTGAGGCGTTAGGTTCGAAAGATTTTCGGATGAGAGTTTCTTGAGCCCTTGAATAAGGCTGTTGCCCAAACCATTATCTGCAGCATATGCATCGGCTTGGAATTCCATTTTACGGCTTAATCCATTGGTGAATAGGCCCAAAATTGTTTCGATGGGTGAGAACAATAAACCAAAAGCTAACAGCGATAGATGAAATACAGGCTCGCTGGCCGATTCAAAACCAAGAGCATAAGACAGTTCGGCACTCTGCGCTAACCACCCAAAAAGATACAGTATAATTGCAGACTGCAGAGCACCCAAGCCAAAATTAATCCATATATGATGTTTACGATAGTGACCAATTTCATGAGCTAAAACGGCTACAATTTCATCGTTTCGCATCTTTTCAATTAGCGTATCGTAAAGGACGACCCTTCTATTGCGACCAAATCCGGTGAAATAGGCATTGGCCTTGGTCGATCGCTTTGAACCATCTATAACAAACACCTTGTTTACGGGGAAACCTACAGTATCGCCAAATTCCTTAATGGCATTGAGCAACTCACCTTCTTCCAGTGGTTTTTGCTTATTGAATAAGGGCACAATAACCCTTGAATACAATGCGTTGGCTAGTAATGAGAATACGAGCATAACACCCAAAGCAATTACCCAAAACCATTGCTGGGTAGCATAAAAAATCCAAGTAATAATTGCAAGCAAACCACCACCAACGGTAAAACTGATCAATAATGACTTAATGGAATCAAGAACGAAAAGCCTGGGGGTGGTTTTATTGAAGCCATACTTTTCCTCGATTACAAAAGTGCCCCAGATTGAAAATGGAATTGAAGTAAGCCATCCGATAAAACCTATTATGGCAAAGAATGCCAATGTTGTAAGTATTTTGTTAAAGCTAAAGCTGGCAATCCACTCATGCAGTAAGCCAAACAAGCCAAAATACAGTACCAAAACAATTGCCACTAGACTTAGCGTGCTTTGGAGATACGAAAACTGTGTGGTTTCTACTTCATAATCTTGCTGTAGCTTGTATCGGTCGGGAGGATAAACATCCGAAAGCATTTCAGGGATCGGTTGTTTTCGGGCTTTTAGGTTTAAGCCATCAAGTATAAGTTCAAGTATATATTCTAAAACAATAATTATTAATATAATAAGCAACAAAGTATTCATATCCGTTTACACATTTTTGTCGATTTACAGTCTTTCCAGCAGCTTTAATCGATGTTCTAAAATCTTTCTATACCACTTCACTTCGGGCAGATAGTAGCTAGCCTCCGACTTATTGAGCCAATCTAGTGCGACTTCGAAATTCCCAGAAATCTCATTGGCAACTGCCATATTGAAAGCGGCTTTTGCTACCAACTGGGGCCTACCATTGTATTTCTGAAGGGTAGCTTGCCACTGAGCAGCGGCATCGAGCCATTGGTTTTTCTGGGCAAATTCTGCTGCCAATTTCATAGGTTTTGGCCCCTTAATAAAGTAAACTCGCTGCTCATCCATCCATGAAGGGGCAATTTTTTTGGCATAATCCTCACCAGCCAAAAATCCACAGTATGAAGCCGAGGAGAAGAACCCAGGGAGCTGATCGCCTACACTAACGCGATAGTAATCGGTTTGTTCCCAAAGCAAGGTGTCGCGAAATAGATGTTCAGCCAGAACCTCTTTCCGATACAAATCGTAAACCCGCCAGTATGCATAAACATTCATCGACAGGTACCCGTAATATGCTTGCATTGCTCCATCCCAAAATGAGTAGCCGCTGGTTTTGGGGGTTAATTTAATGTACTCCAACGATATTAGTAGATCAGCATTGGTCTCAAGGGCAAGCTCCTCTACCTTTTGCCAAGAGTATGGTATTATTAATTTCGATGAATCATCTCGATAATGCTGCTTTACAGGGATATCTAACCCCTCGAACCATGGCGATTGGGAAAGGGTTTCGGCAAGGACTAAACCCGCCTCAGCCGCAGCAGTGCTATCCAACGATGCCTGAGCCAAGCTCTCGGGGACACCCTCAATGCCCTTGTAAGTTCCAACTACCACCAAGGGCTGAATAAAGTCCTTAGGAATTGTTAAATCGGCAGGTTTAAGAGTTTGAATATTAATCACTTTAAACTGCACGCATGAACTAAAAGTTAAGGCAATTATGATGCTTAAAAAAATAGCTGATTTGGATAGCGAATGCTTACAAAACATGGTAAAATATTTTAGTGAGATGTATCGGTTGATAATGAGTTTATGGCCTCAACTGCCGCCTTAGCTTTGCCTCAAGCTGACGGGTAGTTGATGGTCTGGATATTATTTCGAGATCACGAGAAAGCAAAAACATACGCGGGGTTTCATGCACATCGTAAATTGAATATACAAGTTCATCTTCGGTATAAGGAATGCGAACGTTTATCCAATCAAGGTTGAGATTGCGCACGTAATGCTCCCAAGCATTGGCATCATCATCGAGCGAAACACCAACAACCTCAAATCCCTTATCTTTATACTTGTTGTAAACCTCAATTATTTGAGGCATTTCATCGATACAGTGAGGGCACCATGACGACCAGAATAGAACCAATTTGTAATCGGCATCAACAGCTGAAAGCTTGGTAAACTCCCCATCTAATGGTACAATCGTAAAATCATAAGCCTTATCGCCCACCCTGGCTCTAACCTTTTTTTCTGAGGTTTGAATTGGCTTGGACTCCTCCAACGGCTCAAGTTCACCAAAAGATGTATAAACAAGGTATTCGTAAACATCGTGGTAATCGGAATTGGCAAATCCATCGACCAAGATATCTCTTAAATTCGACTTTACATCTAAACTCATGGGCAACGAAAGCAATGTATGCACACCCCGAGTGAATTCGATATCCTGCTGCTCTTTATCCAAATCATCGTTAAAAAAATGATCCATATACTGCCAAACCCTTTCGGGCAAGGCCGGTGAGTGCGTAATTACAGGATTATGCAGATTAATTTTGCTCCACCAAAGCGTTATCAGCTCATTAGGTTTATACTCCCTGTTTGATTCGATAACTGGTTTCTGCTCGAGCCTTACTAATTGTGACGCCAATAGGTTTGGTGATGTAGCAATTAGCTGCTCGGCATAGCTATGTAAACTTATATCGATTCTAGAAAGTTCTTCCCGCAGCTCGTTTCGAAAAGTGGATGTATCGGAGTAGTAATCCATAAGTGATGCAATAAGCCAAGACTGTTGACTATGAATTTTTTTCTTTTTTTGGTATCTCCAATACAGGTTATTCTCGACTGATTGCGTTGATTTTAAACTATCCTCAGGGGCAAACACAACCGTGCTCACATCTATAACGGGCTCATTGCTTACAACAATATTAAACTTTATGTTTTTCCCAACTTCAACTCGATAAATCCCCTTTGGGTAACCCTTACTCAGCGAAAATTTGTAATACCCCTGCGACAGCTGTAACGATGAATCGACAGGTGTAAACCCATTGCCATTGAATACTGAGAGCTTAGCTTGGGGTGAAAATGCCTGCAAAACCCTTACCGATATATCTACGGCTTGAGCATTTGTAGCTAAAGGCAAAACAAACAGAACAGAAAGGAATAAATGGCCAATTCTTCTCATGAATAATACTGATTTAAATACTATTATCTATAAATTTATAAATCGTTAGGAACAGGTCTGTAGATCGTCACCTTACCTTTCACCAGCCCGTTAAGGTCGATTGGGCTTGCGCCCACCTTACGCCCCGAGAATGAGGTGTTTTGATGTGCCAACTCGTACATACCCTTTGCGTAAACCTTAAGTACAATGGCTGTATGCTGCTCCATGGTTTCGGTAATTGTTGCAAACCCCTCGGTACGCTTCACAACGGCATTCTTAAAATGGAGAATATCGCCAGGATAAACATCTTGGGTTTTAAAATCAACGGGTTTTCCGTAAATGTACATTCCATCCCAAAAAGCGTTAACAAGCTTTAGCGCCTGATTTGCCAGATCCCAGCATTCGCCCCTATCAACCTGCTGTCCCATTACACTCTCAACATACTCCACAATTTGTTTATTCATTGGCGGTATGGAGTCGTTGGCATCAATTGAACCAATACTCGAAAAGGTAAGAACAAGGAATATTAATAGATGACTCATACTAATCTTTGATTTTACTATCCTAACGTATTTTCCCTGTGTTTGGTTTAGGCTGATTGAATAAGTTCAGCTATTTTAGCTTTTAAATCGTCAGGATTGAACGGTTTAAGAATAAAACCATTCATTCCCAGCTTAAAAATCTTTTCCTGCACATCGAGCATGGCCGAGGCTGTTAGGGCAACTATAGGAATCTTGCTCTTATTGGCATCGGGGAGTTTTCGAATAACTTGTGCTGCCTCGTAACCACTCATCACCGGCATCTCTAGGTCCATAAGAATAATATCAAAATGGTTCTCCTTAACCATATCTATGGCAACTGCACCATTCTCAGCCAGCTGCGTTTCAAGTCCCCAATCGTTCAAAAATTTTAATGCAATGAACGAGTTCACCTCGTTATCCTCTACCACCAACACCCTATAAGGATTGCCAACTCTATTGAGTTGTACCTCGGATATCTTAACATCAACCTTCTTTTTTTGCTGTAACTTCACCTTGCGCAGACAAAGGGTAAAAAAGAATTCAGAGCCTTTGCCCGGTTGACTAGCCACCTGCAAATTACCCTTTAGCATGTTGACCAGCTTATGGGAAATTGCCAATCCTAATCCCGTTCCCCCAAATCGTCGTGTGGTATTGGGGTTAGCCTGGGTAAACTCCTGAAAAATAAGGTTGTGCTTTTCGGGTGGAATTCCAATACCGGTATCTTTTACTGCAACCCGCACCCAAACCGATGTGCTGCTCTCTTTTTCGTTTAGTAATTCAATTGTAACACGTCCCTCAAGAGTAAACTTAATGGCATTGGATGTGAGGTTGGTTAGCACCTGATTAAGCTTACCCGAATCGCACATCACAGTTTTTGGTACAGTGCTATCAAAATCGAGGAAAACATCTACCCCTTTTTTGATGGCCGAATGCTTAAACATATTGTAAACACCCTTGGCAATTTCGTGCAGATCGGTTGGATGTCGATTTACGGTTAATTTACCGGCTTCAATCTTGCTAAAATCAAGAACATCATTAAGCAACGACATAAGGCCCTGTGCGGAATACTTGAGGTTCTGCAGGTACTCCATTTGGTAGTCCATTGGGTTGTCCTGCAGTAATATGTTGGCCATGCCAATAACCGCATTCATGGGTGTGCGAATTTCATGGCTCATGGTGGAAAGAAATCGCTCCTTTGCCCGAGAAGCCTGCTCAGCCTCATCGCGGGCTTTTATCAGCTCCATCTCCTGCTGTTTTCGCACCGAAATATCGACCATAACTCCCATATACCTACTAACCTTTTTCCCTTCCAGCACCGCTGTAATATGGGTTAAAGCAGGGAACTGAGTGCCATCGGTTTTCCTAGCCGATAGTTCAACCGAGGGCAGTTCAGGCTTTTTAGTACTTCTTTTTAAATAGTTGCTGATTTTTGATTTGTCCTTTTGGCTAAATAAATCGGTAATGTGAACGCCCTTATCAAGGCTATTGGGCATAAATCCAAAGATCGATTTCATATAATTATTAACAAAGGTCAAATATCCTTTGTCATTAGCTTCAAATACTTTCTCGGGTAAAAGTTCAGCCAGCTGCCTAAATCGTTGCTCGCTTTGCAGAATCTTCTCCTGAGCAAGTTTCCTGTCGGTGATATCGTTAATTACAAACAGCAAACAAACTTCCCCTTGGATATCAATCATCTCAGCAGAAAAGCTACAAATTATACTCTGTCCTGAACTGTTTACCAAGGTAGTCTCAGCATCCTGGACTCGTCCATCGTTGGAAACCATTTTCTTAAGCTGGTCGCGCAGTTTAATATCAGGAAAAATATTTATCTCCTTTGAGGTTGCACCAATTACCTGCTCGCGTTTTAGTCCAGTTGTTTTCAAGAATGTTTCATTAACATCGATAAAACGCCCCTCATTAAAGCTACTAATGACCATCATCACGGCGTTATTTTCAAAGGCTTTGCTAAACTTTTCCTCAGATAGTTTCACAATACGCTCTGCCTCTATCCGTATGCTAATATCTTGGCATATTGCAAAAACCACCTCTCTTTGGCTCCAATTGCCCTTAAATAGTCTTGTTTCAACAGGTATTTGTTTACCATTGCTGCGCACCAAGTTGCCCGATAAAATCATCCGTTTACCAAAAAACGCATCGGAAACCAAATGTCTTGCCTCCTCTTGCATAGACTTTTCAAAAAAAGATGAAAAGCTCTTTAACAATACCTCATGCTCTCCTTTTCCCAACCGATTATAAACGCTCCTGTTGGCCTGCACCACCATTCCTCGCTTACTAATAATAAATACCATATCCTCGAAACCATTCACTAGCAAGCGGAAATTTTGCTCCTCCTCCACCAGCTTGCGTTCAAACTCCTTTTGCTGGGTAATATCAAAACAATTATCGAGGAGTGCTTGCTTACCATTCCAGCTAATTATGGATACATTGGACTTGAACCACCTCATCTCGCCACTTTTATGCAGAGCACGAAATGTATATGAGCGTGAGGTCTTCTGAGTTATCTCCTGAAAATTATTGGTAAATAGTAGTTTTATGAGCTTCTTGTCCTTAGGATGAACAAGCTCAAGAAAATCCATTTGCTCAATTTCGGCAGCATTAAACCCAGTAAGTAGTTCGAATTGAGGATTATGAAAAACTATACGATCATCTTGAACAATGTATATGCTACCTGCACAGCTACTAAAAATTGATCTAAACAAATTATTCTCAGAATCATCGGATACTTGACTGGGAATTTCCTGCTGCTTATCACTAACTTGTCTATTTAAGTCCGATGGTTGCATAATATAATGGATGAGTTACACTAAAACTGAAATCAATTTTGTGTTAATTAATGCTTACGACCTGTAACAAAAGTACAATTATCTTGTTTAATTCGTAAATTCGGTCGCCCATAATTAATCGAATTATACATTTTCCCCTCATCACTATCAAATTAAAATGAAACAGAATACGGCCATGTTAATCTTTTTCTCAATAGTTTTAATCGTTACCATTGGAGTAAACTACTACCTATATAGGCATACGGATTCAATATTCAAAACTAGCGGCATATACCAAACTGCCTTTCGAGTATTGTTTTGGGTTATTGCATTATCGTATCCACTGGGCCGATTTTTGGAACGAGCTATACCCTCAGGAGCATCGGAGCTAGTGACAAAAATTGGGTCGTTCTGGCTAGCCGCCATGCTTTACCTCACGCTGATGTTTCTGCTTTTTGATCTATTTAAATTGATGCATAGCTGGACAGGCTTCCCGTCCTTTCTCTCGGCCAAGGATAGTATTACGTTTCTCCGAAAGATTTCAGTTGGAATATACGCCACAACAGCAGTAATTATTCTTGCAGGCCACCTTAACGCTATCTATCCCAAGGTAAACAGAGTAAGCATAAATACGGACAAGTCATTGGAAGGCAATACTATGCTAAGAATTGCCGCTGCCTCGGATATTCATTTGGGAACCATTATATCCAATGGACGGCTGGAACGCTTTGTGCGGATGATGAACAAGCAAAAGCCCGATATTATCTTACTGGCAGGCGATATTTTTGATGAGGATTTGGGCCCTGTTATTCAAAAAAATATGGGCGATCAGCTCAAACAGCTTAGCGCTCCATTAGGTGTTTACGCTATTACGGGCAACCACGAGTACATTGGCGGTGCCGAAGCAGCCATTAAATATTTAGAGAATCATGGAATTACTGTAATTCGCGACTCGGTGTTAACACCCCAAGGCAAACTAAATGTTGTAGGTCGTGACGATAGGCAAGCCAAGATGATGGGTGGTAATATGCGCAAACCCATTGAGCAGCTAGTTGAAAACATCGACAAAAATCTGTTTACTATAATGCTCGACCACCAACCCTACAATCTTAACGAAGCGGTTGAAAATGGCATTGATTTACAAATATCGGGGCATACCCACCACGGGCAGATGTTCCCACTTAACCTAATTACAAAATCAATTTTTGAAGTTAGCCGTGGCTACAAGCAGATAGAGAATACTCACATTTATGTTTCCACTGGATTTGGCACCTGGGGTCCACCTGTTAGAGTTGGTAATAGGCCAGAGATTGTGGTTATTGAGGTGAGTTCAGGCAGGCAAGATGGAATGAATCATTGATTGGATGATTGAATGACCCTGCTTGCCATTAGGCCATAGCCGTCAAGCCAAGGATGTTTATGGCCTGAAATTAAGGATCATACCACTATTTTTAATCGAAAAGCAATCTGAAAGGCAAAAAAAATTTCAAGGTGGAATAGCCTAGAGAATGCTAGCATCCGGCTATGAGCGAGGTGCGGTGGGAAGGCAAAACGGCGGCAGCGGTGAAGGGAATGCCGAATAGTTAGCCCCGCGTGCGAAGGCGCTTGCGTTTGATTTGGAACGCGTTGGATGAAAGCAACAAGGATTTAAGCCGTTGCAAAATAGTGAATGCTGGGGATAATGATTGCCTCGCTACGTTCCAAATCGCTTACGTCGCCGTGGGGCTTACTATTTGGCAGGGCGGGTGGCAGCATGGTTTTGCCATGATTCTTTGCTTCCTTTCTCATCTAAGGAGAAAGGAAGAGTAAGTAACCAAATAGTTATGAAGCACCTATGTTTGTTGAGAAAATGATCTTAGCCTGACGGCTATGGCCAGTAGGCAGGCTGCCTGACTGGTGTCAGAGCAGGCAGGTTGAATGATTGGATGATTGGATGATTGACTGATTGACTGATTGACTGACTGATTGACTGATTGTTTGGTTGCCTGCCTTTCTCTAGTTGCAAAGCATAACTAGAGCAGTACTGATTGATCGGAAACTCACTAACCAATCACCGCTTTACCAATTACCGATCACTGATTACCGACAACTAAAAACTAAACCCTTTCCACTAAAAACACCCGCCGGTAATTATCTTCTAATTTATACCTATCATCAACCCTAAAACCCACAACCCAAACAATATCGCCATTCGACTCCAGTACGTAAACCGAATCTTTTCGATGCAAAGGGACTTTTTGATCTACCAGAAAATCGCTAATCTTTTTACGCCCCTTCATGCCAAACGGGATAAACCAATCGCCCTCGCGCCACTGGCGCAGTGTTAGCGGGAATTGTAGCTTAGTGTAATCAAGCGCAGCAAAATCCGATGATTTTGGAATGGTAAAATCGCTATCGTTACTAACAACGCTAAACGATAACGCTATTGGCTCGGTTATTACACCAGCCGCCTCATCAATTTTAACCTCTTTTTTTTCTGTTGATATTTGGGCTTGCGAAACAATAAGCACCTCCCTATCGCGGACTAGTCTATGGGTTGACGAGTAGAATTTCTTACCGGGCTGCGAGTAGAGCGATTTTTCGATATCGATAACCGCAGCGGGTGAAAACCCAAAGCTGGCCAACTCCTCAATAAGAAATAGCTGGCGAAACGGATATTTTATGAGCTCCTCAATGCAGTAGTGTATCTCGTTGGGTACCTCGCTCCTAACCCTAGCTCTAAAATCGGCATTCATAGCCTCAATGGCTTGCCATGTGTTGGCCAGGTGTAGCGATGTGCTATAAATATTATCGATGGCAGCAGGGTTAATTTCCTGCAGCTCGGGCAAAACGTTATGACGAATTCTGTTACGTGCGTACTTGGTTTGAGCGTTGGACGAGTCGTTACGGTAAGCAACGGCATGCTGCGCGGCGTACTCCTCTATCTCATGCCTATAGGCAAAAAGCAACGGACGAATAATGTTGTTTGATTTTGATTTTATCCCCGTAAGCCCCTTTAGTCCAGCGCCACGGGTAAGGTTAAAGAGAACCGTTTCCGCCACATCGTTCTTGTTGTGCGCAATGGCTACCGAGGCAAATCCTTTCTCGTTACAAAGATCTGAGAACCAGCCATACCTTAACTCACGAGCAGCCACTTGGATAGATATGTTATTGTTGGCAGCATACTCCGTTGTTTGAAAATGCTTTACAAAAAACTCTACCCCAAGCGTTTTGCAGGTTTCGCGAACCAGCGCCTCGTCGGCATCGGCCTCTTGCCCACGCAGATGAAAATTGCAGTGCGCCACGGCAAAATTATATCCGCAGGCATTAAAAAGATGAAGCATCACCATAGAATCGCCCCCACCGCTAACCGCCAGCAGCAACCTGCTTTTGGGCTCAATCAGTGATTGGTCTTCGATATATTGTTTAAAAGATTTTTTCATAGCTAGCTTGTTGATAACGGCTGGGGATTGGTAAAATGCAGGAGTTTGAAACGGTTTCTTGTCCCACGCTACGAAAAAGCGGAAATGCTTTCTAATTCGCTGGCTAACTGAATAATATTAATCCTTTATTGTAGCAAGTGCTTTTTATTCGTCGAGTAGATTTAAAATTTCTTGTCTTAATTTCTTCAAGTCATTAGATACAATCGCCCAGATTATGTCTTCAGAAACCGTATCGTAACCGTGAATTATTCTATTCCGTGTGTCAACAATTTTTCTTGCGTTAGTAATCCTTATTTCGGGGTTTACATTTAGGATTCTATTAATCGCTTCACCAATTATTTCAATGTTTCTTTCTATTGCTTTCCTTGTTTTTAAGTCCTTTTAAATTCGAAAAAATCTCTTCTTTCGGGAAGAAACTCTTCAATTTCATCAATTGATTGCTTAATATCTTCAAGCCAAGTTTGGACTTCTTTTTCCATAAATTAGAACTTTGGTTCGGTCAATTTCACCTTTTAAAAATCTGTTTCTTATAGCTTTCTGTTCGAGAAGGTCAATTTGTCTTTTCAGTATCTCTTCAAGCTCAAATTTTAAATTAAAATATTTGTCAGAGTAAGAAATTGGGTCATTATCATCAATTTCTACAATCAAATCAATGTCGCTGTCAGGTTTAAACTTATCTGTAGTTACTGAACCAAAGGCAAATAAAGAACTAACCTTGTTCAATTCACAAATTCGTTTTATTTGGTCGATATGTTGATTCAATACATTCATACTAGCGCAAAGATAATAAATTTTCAAATACGGTTTATTTGTCTTCTGGACGGTCTTCTAGCATTTGTTACTGCTAACTTGTTGATAACACCCTATCAATAGCCATTGCCTTTAACAGGCACTCGCTGTACTCCTGCTTGGGGTTCGACTTACTGGTTATGGCACCACCAACAGAATACGATAGGTAACGCTTGGTTTTGTTGTATAGCAAGCTACGAATCACCACGTTAAAATCGGCATTACCCAGCGGATCCATATAACCCACCGCACCAGAGTATAACCCCCGCTTGGTGCGCTCTACCTGCTCGGCAATTTGCATGGCGCTAACCTTGGGTGCACCGGTCATTGAGCCCATTGGAAAGGTAGCCTTTAGCAAATCGACAATATCAGAATTTGCATCAAGATTGCACGAAACGGTAGAAATTAGCTGATGAACCTGCGGAAACGGGTACACCCCGCATAGCTCATCAACAGTAACGCTCCCCCGTTGCGCCACGCGCGATAGGTCGTTGCGCACCAAATCGACAATCATAATATTCTCGGCCCGCTCCTTGGGGTCGTTCTTGAGGTTATTGGCCAGCTGCTTATCGTTCTGCAGGTTTTTGCCACGCGGAGAGGTTCCCTTAATTGGTTGCGAGATAATCCTATTGTCCTGCTTTTGCAAATACCTCTCGGGACTAGCGCATAGCAGAAACTTATCATGAAACTTGCCAAATGCCGAGAAGGGCGTTGGCGACAACTGATTAAGCCGCAAATAGGTCTCGTAAGGATTTATTCGGCATGGTTGTGCGTAGAACTCCTGGCAAAGGTTCATTTCGTAGATATCGCCCCTATGGATATGCGCAAGCACCCTATTCACGGTATCGATATACTCGTCCTTTGAAAAACGTGCCTGTGTTATTATATCCTTATCATTCGGTGCGGCAACAGCAGGTTCATCCATTATGGCATCGAACAGGCTACCTGCGGTTTGGCGGTTGTATTTATCTTTGGAGTAATGAATATTGAGAATACCATCTTGCACTGCAAATACTATGGAAGGCCGAAAGAAAAGCATCTCGGGAAAGTGAAGACCATCGGAATTGTTAGAGGTTAATTTTTCTACCTCGTTCTTCAAATCGTAGCCCAAGTAGCCAAAAAGCCAATCGTTTTGTGCAGTCGCTTCACGTAGCTCATCAAAATAATTCTTACTGGGTACAATAAGGCTTTCGGCACCAAATGCAGCAAGCACCTCGTACTGACTGCGGGAAGTGTAGGCATCGCAGGTATGCATATCGGAATTGCTTCGAAGTACCAGCGCGTATCTTTCATTGCTGCTCCAACGGCAAAGCTGGTCGGCAAAGCGTGCTACTTTTTTTATGGGGATTGAAATGGTGCCTCTCATACCGCAAAGATAGGCAGAATTTGAGTTCTGCTCTAAGGCAGCAAATTTTTCTTACTTTTGCTGATATAAAATTGATTTAGCGCTATGTTTCCTACCACAAAATCGTTTGTATTTACGCTAACCCGCATTGCATCGAGGTACAGAACCGAACTTGCCCAAAACTTTACAGCCAAAGGTTTTGCCGATGTTACGCCCGATTACTGGATTGTGCTAGAGTGGCTTTGGGAAGAGGACAACATAACCATTGGTCAGCTGGCCAAACGCACCAGCAAAGACAATGCAGCCATATCGCGAATAGTTGATGGTATGGAGCGCAACGACCTGGTAAATCGCGTGACCAGCGCCACCGACAAGCGCTCTTACCAAATAGTGCTAACCAAATATGCCAAGGGAATAATTGAGCAGCTTAAAGCTATTGAGGAAGCAACGCTGCAAAAAGCAACAGCAGGACTAAACCCCATTGAGGTGAAGGAACTTATCCGAATGCTTGAGCATTTGTATGGAAAATTGGACTGAGGAAATTACTAGTTATTCCCAAAAATAGCCGTTAAGCATTATATTATGTATTCATAACCTGAGCCATCTATTCTTAATCTAAGAGGACTTTCTTCTTCATCTAAACAATATATCCACTCGTTTATTATATTTAAGTTATAAACAACAAAATCATACAACTTTGTAAGATTGCTTCCATCTAAATCCATCCTAAATACACCCTTATTTGTTGAATAATAGATGAATTTATCAATATTGAATGATGAGATTTTATTATCACTAATAATAGTCAGATCATTCCCTTGTTCATCAATACGGTATAACAAGAAATCCCTATGATCAGTATAGTAAAGGTAATTTCCATAAGCAATTAATTTATGGGGATATGCTTCTGATATTTGAAGCTCTTGTGCCCCATCATGATTTACCCTAAATATTCCATTTGAATAGAATAAGTTGAAAAATAAATAGTTGTTATTAATGGTGAATAATCTCGCAACGTTATTGACAATACTAGCGCCTTCAGTTCCATTTATTCTTACTCTCTTAATATGTAAACTATA
>DDWD01000129.1 GCA_002345825.1 Bacteroidales bacterium UBA2295 | reverse complement strand
TAATTCTGTCTTCTGACTTCTGTCTTCAAACCCAAACCAAAGATTTAGTTTGCTATAATTTACATAGTTTCCCCGAAATTGGTAGTAGAACCAAAAACAATAATCACAATTATCAACCTTATTCGCTAATTTATAAAGGAGATACATGATTATTCTTTGTGTCGAACTCATGTTAAATAGCAAGAGCATATACCCCAACAACCCTATTGGTTTTCGTTGGTAAGCGAAACGGCATTAACGTCAACTGTAATGTCATTCAGGCGTTCGGCTACCTCGTGGGGAATATCCTTTTGGTATCTTCCCCCAAGATGTGTTGCAAGAAATTTTTCCATAGCAGCAATGAAGGCCATATTATTGATAGGCCTAACAAAACCATGCCCCTCGTCGGGTGCATTTAAATACTCCACAGGAAATCCCCTGTCGCGCAGAGCAATTACAATTTGATCCGATTCTGCTTTCTTAACCCGGGGATCATTCTCGCCCTGAACAACCATAAGCGGTGCAGCAATCTTATCGGCTGAGAAAAGTGGCGACTGATTGGTAAGCTTTGCTGTGCCCTCCTCAGTATTTGGATTTCCAATTCGCTCGTAAAAACTTGTACGAATGGATTCCCAGTAAGGAGGGATTGAATTGAGAAGGGTAATTAGATTAGATGGTCCAACAAACGACACCCCACAGGCATACATGTCGGGGGTGAAAGCAAGACCCGCAAGAGTGGCATATCCGCCGTAAGAAATACCAAAAATACCAACTCGCTCCTTATCTACAATTCCTTGATCGATTAAATACTTCACGCCCCAGGTAATATCATCCTGCATTAGGTTACCCCACTCACCATTACCTGCGTTTAAATATTTTTTTCCAAACCCTTTGGATCCCCTAAAGTTGGGTTGAAGAACAGCATATCCTCTATTGGCAAGAAACTGAACATACGAATTGTAAACCCACCAATCGCGCGCCCAAGGCCCTCCATGAGGCAAAACAACAAGTGGTAGTTGCTCCTTTCCAAAACCCTTTGGAATGGTAAGGTAAGCCTGAATCTCCAGTCCATCGGATGATGGATAGGAAATGCTTTTCATCTTTGACAGATGCTGGGTGGGTAGGTCGGATCGAGGATTATACTGAAAAGATAACTCCTCAGTGATCATATCGTAGATATAAATATCGCTGGGATTTGTATCGGACCACACGCTCACAAGCCAGTAGCGCTCATCGTTTGTAGCACCATACAGATTTACCTCCATGCCCTCAAACTCGCTTTGCAAATTGCGGTAATGCTTTTCGAAATTACTATCCTTAAAATATCTACGGGTATAAGCATCGGTGTAGGTTGTGTATAAGGGTTCAAAAGTTTTCTCGGAAAGTACTAACCGACCAAAATCGGCCTTACCATCGGGATCACCCTCTACAAACGATAGCTCACCATTTTCAATGTTCATCAGGTACAATTGGGTAAGATCTTGATTATTACCCACATTGGAAACCATATAAAAGTGATTATTATCCTTGGTAAAGGCAATTGGGTAGGCTGTTTCGAACATTGAAGACGAGTATAGGAGAGTTTGGGTATGACTATCGATACGCCAAAGCTCATTGGTTCCATCAACCCGTGCACGCTGGGCCAATCTGAGGTTATCGTTATGATCAAAAATCCAATCGGTATAGCGATTATCATTCACTTTAAGCAAATTGAGCTCACCGGTTGATATTTTTAGGCTATACAAATCATGCCAAACCTTATCGCGATCGTTTAGGCCAATAAACATTAAATCATGATCCTGACGCGAAATATGGTAAATCTGCGCCCTTACTTCGCTCAAATTGGTTAGATTCCGCGCTGGGGGTATTACTCCCTCCTTTGCTTCCTGAGGATTGATAGCATACACGTTGAAATTCTCATCGCCTGCTTTATCCTGTATAAAAAGGATGTACTTACCGTCACCCGACCAGAAATAGTTACGGATTGGACGTTCAACTTTCTGAGTAACGGGCAAAGCCTCGTCAAAAGAGGCATCACGAGGTTTAACCCATATATTTCGAGTACCCTGATAGGGTTTTAGAAAAGCGATATACGATCCATCGGGCGAAAGCCTTCCGCTGGAGATTTCGGGATCGCCAAAGAACATCTCCCTATCAATTATAGGAGGATTCTCATGCTTGCTGCAACCTGCTATGGCTATAATTATAATTGCAAATATTGGAAGTAACTTCAATCTCATCACATAAAATATTTATGAACTAGCTGCTATTACTAGACAACCATCCTCTGTTGTTTCAATTGTTTTGACATTGCAAATCGACAGAAGTTTAATGTGATTTTTAAACGCCATAAAATAATATGATTGGTTGTAATCGAGAGCAAGAAAGGAAGTTCCCCAAGGTAAGAGTCTTTGAAAAAGAATGGGTTGCCCGTAAAAACAACCCATTCTCTTTAGCGATTATTATTCCAAGTTCTTTCCGTGGCAATTTTTGTATTTTTTCCCGCTACCACAAGGACAGGCATCGTTACGACCTACTTTTTTCTCTACACGTACTGGCTCGCGACTCTTCTCTTGGGTATTAGCTGAGGCTTGCAATGCATCGGTTCGGCTAGTCTCGTACTTGCTCATATCGAGTTTACGACGCTCCTTGGCTTCTTGAACCTGGCTAGAATCGCGTAGTGGAATATGGGCTTTCATTAGTATAGATATCACATCGCGGTTTATCTTATCAATCATACTTTTGAATAGCTCATAGGCCTCAAATTTGTATATCAAAAGGGGATCTTTCTGCTCGTACGCTGCGTTCTGAACACTTTGCTTCAGCTCATCCATCTCGCGAAGATGCTCTTTCCAGTAATCATCTATTATATAAAGGATGATGGTTTTGCTAAACGACCGGGCCAACTCCTTAGCACCCGACTCGTAGGCTTTCTTGAGATTGGTAACAATTTGGAAAACCTTTTGGCCATCGGAAATAGGCACTACTATATTCTCGTAAATAGCCGATTGCTTCTCGAAAACATCCTTAATCACTGGATACGCCTGCCGACCAATGCTTTCGACCTTACGCTCGTACGATTCGAGTGCAGCACGATAAACCTTTTCGGTTAGCACGTTGGGCGATTCTTGCGCATACTCCTTCTCGCTGAATGGTGCCTCGATGGATAGGTTGCGGATAAGCTCCAACTTAAAATCTTCGAACTCAACAATACCATGCGTATCGTTAATAATGGCAGTACTCACATCGTATAGCATATTGGCTACATCAACATCAATACGCTCTCCGTAAAGGGCATTGCGACGGCGGGTGTAAATCACCTCACGCTGCGAGTTCATCACATCGTCGTACTCGAGCAAACGCTTACGAATACCGAAGTTGTTCTCCTCCACCTTCTTCTGTGCGCGCTCAATTGATTTTGATATCATGGAGTGCTGAATCACCTCGCCCTCTTTTAGACCAAGACTATCCATTACACGGGCAATTCGGTCTGATCCAAACAAACGCATCAAATCGTCCTCGAGCGAAACGAAGAA
>DDWD01000175.1 GCA_002345825.1 Bacteroidales bacterium UBA2295 | reverse complement strand
TTGTCCTCTGCCGCCGTAGGTGGCGAATAGCGATAGCACAATAATATTCGTGTTTCTTCAGCACCCCGTGGGGGTGCAATATCAAAACAGAAACATTCCTCCACAACCTATTGCTTCCCTGCCTGTCGCTGACAGCAGACAGGGGCGATATAGCGATAGGATAAACAACAGACATTGTCCAGCACCCTGTAGAGGTGCAATAGGGCCGGCAAAGGCAGGGGTGCAATAGCGATAGCATTTTTATTCTATTACGGTTTATCATATCTTTATCCTCACAAAAAAAATCTGCCATGAAATACATTGGAGCACATGTTAGCGCAGCTGGAGGGGTTGAGAATGCCCCCATTAACGCGCACCAAATAGGGGCCAAAGCCTTTGCCCTGTTTACTAAAAATCAACGACAATGGGTGGCCCCACCCTTAACCAGCGAGAGCATCAAAAAATTTAAAGAAAACTGTGTAAAGTAAGTATGGGTATTTAAGGCAACATCAAAACCTGGGTTGATTTTGATAAAATTGTTGGCTTTGATAAGCTTATGGGTATGCACCTAAACGATAGCAAGAAGGAGTTGGGTAGCCGTGTAGATAGACACCACAGCATAGGGCAAGGCTTGCTGGGCATTGATGTATTTAAACGGATTATGAACGATGTACGGTTCGACAATATTCCCATTGTGCTGGAAACCATAGAGCCCGACCTTTGGGCCGAAGAGATTAGGATGCTGTATGGAATGATTAATTTGTAAATATTTATACTTCTTCATTACTCCGTAATCTGTATAATTCCCTAACATCGTCTAGGTCGCGGGGGCGCCCTGCCGATAGTTTCGTGCCTATTAAGTCATCCAAGGAGATAACGTGAAGAGTTACATCGGTTACGTGTATGTAAGATTAGGCGCGGTTTTCGGGCATCGTTCCAACCCGCATACACACCGGTGTTGAAGCGAGGCAGGGGGCTGAAATTGCTCACTTCACCCGCGATTAATTTTACACATTGTTGTGCAACGTATTATTTTTTACTTTGTAAATTCTTAATCGGCGAAAGAAAAATCTGGGGTTTAGTCAATCAAACAAATTACCAAAACTGTTCTTCTTCGGGTAGACCATTAAAGTTTTCTAACTTAGTTGTTGTGCCCTTATCAAACTTCCATTTTTCGCCATAAATAGATTCATAGTATATTTCAATAGACAAACCTTCCAGACGCTTATAAAATTCATTTGCCAAAGGGAGGTTGATATCGAAGTTTAATATTTCAAAAAATTTTCCAGGTTGCATTACCAGACCATTAAAGCTCCTGTTGGAAATAGAATAATCAATTGAATCTGGTATACCCTGAATATTGAATAATTTCCACCAGTTTTGGGCAATTGTATCATTATAGCTCACTCTTACATCCGTAATTATTGCCGGACCAACTCCATTATTGGAAATACTAAGAGTAAAGTGATTAATGCTGTTATCGTTTAAATCATGTCCCTTCTCAGAGCCAAACTCTAAATATGGCCATACACTGGCTCTGGAGTGCTCGCGCATCAATTCTTTTTCTTCTTTTAAAACCATAGTTTGATGAATGGAAACAATTAATGCACATAAGCTAATTACGGTGACACCCACTGCGATTATGTTTTGTGGGTCGCTGAAAAAGTTAGATTTTGATAGTTTACTCATTTGGATTTATGTAAAATTTACTTGAAGAATTCGTGTAAAAGCAATAGTCAATTTTATGTTTCCTTTGGAAAACGGTTGGGTTCTCTACTCCTATGGGCACCAACATTATTCTTTTTTTCCCTTCAAAGTCTTTTTTTGCGACACTATAATCAATTCTCTGATCAAAAGCTACATCAAAGAAATATAAGTACTTAGCTATCCAATTGATATAACCTTCTGCAACTTTTTGTTCTACTTTTCCTTTTGCATTAATTAGTTCAATATTTTGACGTTCATTTAAAATTGCATTTTGAAACTCTACTGCATTTAATGGAATTCCTTTAAGGGTTGGCATAATGTCCATCTGAGGGTCTATAAAAATCCATTTTGAATTTTCCTGAGAATATACTTCAGTTACCACATGTCCTGCTCCAAATTTTACTTTTCCAACATCTCTTGTTTTGAGAGCTAATACTCTTGCACGAAATCCTATAGAATTTAAACTTGCTGATGCCAAAATCCCATACTCTACACATCTAAAGCGTTTTCCAAATTTTGCTTCTTTTAGAATAGTCAATGCATCTGATTTTGAAGGAGAATTAGAGCCATTATGTTCCCATTGACTACTACTCCAATGGAGTATGGTTTTTATCTTTTCAATTTCGTCTGGCAAGTTAGATGTTAAAGTATCCAGTCTGTAGTTTTGGCGTAACTCTTTTAAATATAAATTGCCCAATGTATCTGAATAGTAAAATTGAAGATCCTGACTTGATTCCTCATCCAAAAATTCTATTTCTGTAATTTTTTGCGCTGGAGTAATGTTTACTGCTCTGAAAAATGAGGAGCAATTAGTCAATAGAAGGCAACTTAAAACAAGTATTGTGTTTTTTAATTTCATATTTTTAATTGTAAGTTCGTAAATGTGTTTATATGTTGCACATCTCCCATGTCGATGGAATGTTTTCGACTATACCCTTCACTAAAACTTAAGCGTGTAGAGTATAGTAGGTTTTCAAGATTCTCGTCAGATTTATCAATCCAAATATCCAAATCGGCAGTTGACCTTATATACCCATAAACATTTACGGCATGTCCTCCAACGATTAAATGCTTAACATTGTGTTTATTAAAGCAATCAATTATTGAGTTAAAGAAGGATGCAAGCTTCATTCTTTTTTATTCTTTGGCAGGAAAAGATTGAACTGATGGCTTCCTGATTTTGTGGAATAAACCACCGGGGATTCACTTACACACTTTAAAGCAAATTCGGAGAGTTCAATACCCTTAATCCACCTTTGCCAATAAGATAAGCTGAGGTTAATTCGATGAGTATTTTCTTCGGATTCCTCAAAGGTATTATATATCTCTATTCTTTTGGCCATCTATTATCCTCTTACAGCAATAGCTATAATCTTCTCAACATTCCCCTCGCTATCCTTAACGGGTGAGTAGGTTTCGTTTAGGGTAAGCCTTGAGCCACCAATTGAGCCCTTGAATACGCGCTGACGAACAACTCCCCTACTTAAATCGTCCCAGAACTCTTGGTACGATGCATCATCATCGGCCTTGGTGCGGAAGAAATCGGCGTGGTGCTTACCAGCCACCTCATCGGCTGTTTTGCCCATAATGGTTTGTAGCGGCTCATTTATTCTGATGATGCTGCCGTCGGTAGCATACTCCGTAACAAAGGTGTTGGTATCGAGCGCCTTTACAATGGCTTGGTATTCGCCCTCGTGTCCACTGGTTTGCTCCTCAAGCTTTTCAACCGCTGCCTCAAGTTCCTGTACCTTTTGCTCTGCCATTTTTTGCTCGGTAATCACCCTGCTAATACCCCAGGTTCCCACCACCTCGCCATGGGTATTGAATAGTGGCATTTTGGTTGCCGCCATCCACTGCTCGCGGCCATCGTCGTACTTCTCATGTGCAATTCTATCGACAATGGGTTGCTGTGTCCGCATAATTTCCTGTTCCTCCATAAAGAAGTGCTCGGCATTATCCTTGGTGTGAAAATCGAAATCGGACTTACCAACCAATTCCTCAGGTGCTTTGGCATTGAATAGTTTAACCATTGATTTGCTGATTCGCAGAAAGTGGCTACTCTCATCCTTAAAGTAGATGTAGTCGGGGATATTATTCATAAGGGCGTTTAGCAGCATAATCTCCTTTTGAAAATCTTCCTGAAGTTTTTCTTGCTCGGCTCGCTTACGCTCCATCTCTTCCTGAGTAGCCTGTAGCTCCTCCATATTCTGGCGCATCTC
>DDWD01000222.1 GCA_002345825.1 Bacteroidales bacterium UBA2295 | reverse complement strand
CTCTGGCGATAGGGGCCAAAATCACCACCCTCGCCAACGCCCTCATCAATCTGAATTCCGCACCACTTCAGCGACTCATTGATGTACTCCTCGGCGCCTGGTACAAACCGCTGCGAGTCGGTATCCTCAATGCGCAGAATAAAAGTTCCTCCATGCTGACGGGCAAAAAAGTAGTTGAAAAGCGCGGTGCGTACACCGCCAATATGTAGTGGCCCAGTGGGACTTGGGGCAAATCGTACCCTTACGTTTTGTTGCGACATAATATTTAACTATGATTTTGAAGTGCAAAGATAATAAATGAAAATAAACGCATATAGTTAAGGCAGCACTAACCCTAAATATTAGCGAGCATAATTCGTAAGCCAAGATATTATAAAATTTTCGGATCAACCCCAAATGATAGACCGTCATCGCCTGTCCTTGTTGTCATAGCCGTCAAGCTAAGCAGTTTTTTCCAACAAACATAGGCACTTCAGAGCCCATTGTATTCTTCTTTTACTTTCTCAGTGATGAGAAAGTAAACAAAGAATCAAGGCAAAACAATGCTGCCACCCGCCCTGCCAAATCGTAAGCCACATGGCGACGTAAGCGATTTGAAACGCAGCGAGCGGTATCCTTATCCAAAGCACTATGGATTTGCAAAGTTTCCTGATCCTAACTATTTTTTTAGAGTGCGTTCCAAATCGAACGCAAGCGCCCTCGCACATGTGGCTAACGATTTGACATTCCTCTCGTTAGTCACTGACGAGACCTTCCCACCGCACCTCGCTTATAGTAGGCTACTAAAGCACTCTAGGCCATTCCGCCTTAACTTTTTTTGGTCTCTCAAATTGCACCCTCTTAAACAAATCATATCACAATGGACTGAAACACATACAGAAAATCGTTAACTTGACGACTATGATCCTTGTTGTGGGCAGTCAAGCAATCATATAAAATTTTTTATTTGCTAAATTGATACTTCGAAAAGGAGATGTATTTATATAAAATCGCCTTAACAATTGTGAAATAGAGATTTAATAAATTTTGGAATTATGGGTGGTGATTTACTCCAAGAATATTAGCATACCTTGGTTGTTGCTGCTTATTTATTGAGTTTTAACAACCTGAAGAATATGGTTATCACTAAATACCTTATGTCTAAACTTCTAACTAATTACCAGGTAATGCATTTAGAAATTGTTATACAGTCAAGGGCAAAGCCAACTAAATTGGCCAGTAAACCAATACTATAGTGCTACTAATGGAAGAAGTTTTTGGAATAGATGTTAGTATCGCATTCTGATAAAATCATTTTGGGGATAATCGTTTTATCGGGTGCATAACATCAATGCCTTGCAACATACTAAGCAGATATAACAAGACTAACAATATCCAACCTGCAAATCGGCGAGAGTGTATTGGCAATATAAATGGATATCCACAAAAACATATCGCCAGGCTTATTTCCCTCTTTTTGATGTTCGCGAGTTAAGCTGAGTCACTAAAAAGCCTACTGCAACTTTCATACCCCATCTCCAGGCTGATTGCTTAAGCGAGTTAATAACATTTCCCCTTAAATGATCGATACTTTTAGAAAGCATATCTTCATGCAGTAGTATCGAATATCTTAACTTCTCTTTCGCAATTTTAATATCGCTATACGTCCTGAGGTTTTTATAATCTACTGGTGGCTTCATACGGTTAATTTTCTTCGTCAGTAAAAAGAATACTTGAGAATACCTTTATCAGGTTTCTTGAGAAAATGGCTTTCCTAAAAACAATTAGTATAATAATAATTAAAGCGAAGAATCCTGCTGAAATTAAAAAACCCTGATCAAGGTTGCCGGTTCTGTTGCCATACCAAAAGCTAAACGAAAACATTAGAAAGATACATGCTGCAAATGCGGATATAATTACGGAGACAGATGTGAGCAGGTGAACTCCGGCACTTGTATACTTCTGGAGTAATCCTAGTTTTAAAAGATCAATTCTAGAGTTTAAATAGCCTTTAAGGACATCAGAAATTACTGAGAAATTATCTGACAATTCGGTTTTTGCCATATTTTTGGATGTTAGTGAAAAAGTTTGATTCTGAATCGTGCAAATTTCAATAAATGTCATTGCAGGTCTCGCTCCGTGTAATTTAAGGTATATATCATCCCACATATAATGTCGATGGTATATTTAATAGAGCGAGCCTCCAAATGACTTTTGTGTCATTACACATCTAATGCAATGACACCCTACTACTTCTTGGCTTGCTTGGCAGCCTCATCAGCAACCTTCTCCTTTTCTTGAGCAACCTTCTCCTTTAATTCCGATTCGATGTCATCAAACTTTCCCTTAATGTCATCAACAAAGTCATTGATATGTTCCTTCATCTTATCGACTTGCTCATTAAGGTTCTCGGATACCTGAGAAGAGATTTTACGGGTTTTCTTGCTGATTTTTTTTCTGGTTTTGCTTCCTTTATCTGGGGCAAAAAGAATTCCTAATGCTGCGCCTGCAGCGGCTCCAGAAATAAATCCAATTAGTGCATTTGTTGTTTTACTCATAATTTCTAAGATTTAAATGTTTAACAATCAATATTCGCACTAATAATGAAAAAACCTTGCCAAAATCTAGATTAATCGTTTTTAGGCACATCTTGTGGAAAAAAACACCCTTGAATGAAAAGGTTTTGGATTAGTATATACGCATCCAAAAACCTTAGTTTGGATTAATTATTTCGTATGATAACTGATTTCACAACCTAGCTAGAATAGGGCATAACTGCGCATCACAGGAGAGGCTGGTTTTATTTTTTTCTGATTTATGGTTATTATTTCCTATTGGCTATTGTTCCTCCCGCAATACCACTATATACCTATTCCTACAACTACCTTGGAACACGTTTGAAGTGTAAATTAAAATCCACAATAAGAATCGTATTGAGTGTGGACTTTTCTACACGGTTAACCTCTTTGGGTCTCTAAAACCATAGCTTTACCCTTATGGCAAGGTTTTTTCATTAATATCATCAATAATTAAGAATAACAGAAGAAGTACCGAATCTTTAAAACCGAAAAAATATGAGTAACTATCATGAACCTGCTGAAGAACTCAGCAAAGAAACTAGAGACTTATCAAGAGCTTTAAATAGCCTTAAAGAAGAGATAGAAGCTGTTGACTGGTATCAACAGCGAGTTGATGTTACCAGCAACGAAGAGCTTAAAACAATTCTAGAGCACAACCGTGACGAAGAGATTGAGCACGCTTGTATGGCGCTAGAATGGTTGAGACGCAATATGCCCGGTTGGGATGAAGAGCTGCGTAACTACCTCTTCAAGGAGGGTGATATTGCCCATCATCATGATGAGGATGAAGAGCAAAGTGATGAATCGGGAGAATTGGAAATTGGAACTTTAAAATAAACACATATGGATATCTTAAGGAAATCATTAGCACCTATTTCGGACAAAGCATGGGAAGAAATAAACGCAGAAGCCAAGGAGGCATTAACAACAGCCCTGTCGGCTCGGAAATTTATTGATGTAGATGGCCCCAAGGGGTTCGATTTTGCAGCAGTAACAACAGGCCGATTAGATATACCTAAGAATCAAGGGAAAGACAGCGTGCATTATGGTACTCACAAAGTGATGCCGCTTGTGGAGGCTCGCATACCCTTTGAACTGGATATTTGGGAACTCGATAATGTTGCAAGGGGAAATGAGGATATCGACCTAGACAATTTGGTTGATGCTGCTAAAAAAATTGCCCGATTTGAGGATGAGGCTATATATAAAGGTTTTAAGCCAGCAAACATTGAAGGGTTACTTAATATCTCAGAGCATAAAGATTTTCAGCTTACAGGTAACTACGAAAAGCTAGTTGACTTACTATCGCAAGCCATTATTTCATTTAGGAATGAGGCAATAGAAGATTCTTACACTCTGGTGGTAGGCCATGAACTTTACAAGTATATTTATAGTTACAATATGCATTACCCGCTCAGGAAACATATTGAAACTATTATCAACGGTAATATTATATTATCGGATTATATTGAGAATGCCATATTGGTGGCGAACCGTGGAGGAGACTTTAGGTTAACCCTAGGGCAAGATTTCTCAATTGGTTATGAGTCGCATAACCAGCAAAAGGTTCAACTTTACTTAACCGAGTCCTTTACATTTCAAGTACTAGATCCTGCGGCTGTTATTGTCTTTAAGTAGATTGAGCTACATAACCAAATGTAAAAACCGCTGAGACTTTAACACAAACTTTTGTTTTGTGGTAATCTCAATTCATTTTCTAAAGCCTTAGTGTTTGAGTAAGCCCTTTATCTAGTATGAATATGAATTTCCCTATAAAAGATTCAGATTATGGATAAACTCTCAATAGATAAATTTAAAGAGCTAGCCAGGATAAACAAGACACATTGCGTAAGCATTTTTATTCCAACTCATAGAGCGGGTAAGGAGGTTAACGAAATGATGGATCAGAAGAACCTTAAAACTCTCACAAAAAAGGTTCGTGATAATCTTTTGGAATATGAGGTTGATCAAAAAACAACGGACAAACTTCTTAAACCCATTGAAGAGCTGGTTGAAGACAATGGGTTCTGGAAGCATCAGTCCGATGGTCTGGCAATCTTTAGAAATCCTGATGAATTCATATATTTTACCATCCCCGTGTATTTTGAATCATTCGTTTACATAAACGACCACTTTTACCTAAAGCCCCTGTTGCCTTACATAAATGATGATGATTCATTTTATCTGCTTGCCTTGAGCCTGAGTGGTGCAAAGCTATTTGAAGGTTTCCCGCACAGAATAGATGAGCTGGCAACTGAGGATCTATTCCCTGGAAATCCGGAGGATGTTGTTGGATACGACTTTAAGGAAAAGAACCTGCAGTTCCGAACGGGTCAGGCAGGAAAAAGCCAGCCCTTATTTCATGGGCATGGCGGGGGTAAGGAAGAAGAAAAATCCGAAATCCTGAAATACTTCAGGGTTATTAACGAAGGGGTAATGAAAGTTCTTCAGGGCAAGAATGTGCCATTGCTTTTGGCAACGGTTGATTATTTGTTCCCCTTGTACAGTGAGGTTAACGACTATAAGTATCTGAACCAAGAGTTCATTTCCGGAAATCCAGAGCATGAAGATCCGGTTTTACTGCATGAAAAGGCAAGGGAAATTCTGGAAGAGTACTTTAACCGCAAACGTACTGAAAAGGCATCGGCGTTCGAACAAGCCCTGTCGGATGCAAAAGCCTCCTACAGGGAAGATGATATTGTTCCCGCAGCTATCAACCAACAGGTTGATACCCTTTTCATCCGAAACCGAGAAGAGCTGTGGGGTGTATTTGACAAAAACACCAACAAGATCATTACCCGAGACGAAAAGAAGGGGCAAAACTCATGCCTGCTAAACTTGGCTGCGGTTCACACCATCCTTAATAACGGATCAGCATATTTAATGGATGCAGATAAAATGCCAGAGCCAAGATCAAAACTAAATGCAATATTCAGGTTCTGATCACCTAAAGCATCTATACATCAGGTTTCAATTTTTAAATCAAATTCCTAACGCTATGAAAAGCTACAAATATATTATCATTGGTGGCGGAACCACTGCTGGCTATGCCGCAAAAGCATTTGTGGAGCAAAACATCAAAAAAGGTGAATTGTTTATCATTTCGGCAGAGTCTGAACTTCCAATGAACCGCCCGCCATTTTCAAAAGAATACCTCAGGGACAAAGATCAGGATGATGAGATCCTGATTAACAAAAAAGATTTTTATGCCCAAAATGGCATTGAGGTTATGCTTGACACCGCTGCCGATAAATTGAAGTGTGGGCTCAAGCAAATTGTGCTTAGTAACGGAGAAATACTTGAGTATGAGAAGCTGCTGATTGCAACTGGGTCAAAGTTGAAGATGCTTGATATTGAGGGGAGTTGCCTCAGAAATATACTCTATCTCAAAGACCAAAAGCAATCGGACACCATCCGCGAAAACGCAAGCAAAGCCGAACATGTAGTAGTTATTGGTGGCGGATATATTGGTACCGAGACAGCTGCCGTATTAAACCAATCTGGCCTAAAGGTTACCATGATAGTCCCTGAGGATAAGATTCTTGCCCGGTTTGCCACTGCGGATATTGCTGACTTCTTTCAAAATGAATTTAGCAAAAAAGGCGTAAAAATCGTCCTGAACGAAAGCGTGAAGGCATTTCATGGTAAGGATAAAGTTGAAGAGGTTGAACTTACCACTGGTGAAAAGCTAAAGACCGATATGGTTGTTGCGGGAATAGGTGTTGAACCCAATGTGGATATTTTTGAGGGTACACCCTTATACTCCATCGAAGGCATTGCCGTGAACGAATACTGCGAAGCCAATATCAAAGATGTTTATGCAGCAGGTGATGTTGTGGAGTTTCCCGATCTGATTTTCGATAAAAGAAAAGTTGTAGAGCACTGGGAACATGCCTTTGAGCAAGGGAAGCATGCTGCAAAAGTGATGACAGGAAATCGTGAGCCATATGTTTTCCTTCCTTTCTTTTTCTCCGATGTTTTTGATTATTCCTACGAATATTTTGGCGACAATGAGAATGCCAACGATGTACGCTATCGTGGCAACCTGAAAAGTGGTGATTTTAGCACCTGGTGGTTAAACAACAATAGGCTTGTTGCCGCATTCGTTATGAGCACACGCCCGGAGGAGGAAGGAAAACTAGCCCGAGAATGGATTAGCAACAAAACTGAAATCGACAAGAAAAAAATTCAGGATGAAAACGTAAGCATGAAAGATCTAGTGCTTAACACCTGACTGCATAAAAATGAATTCTGATTTGTTCAGTGATTCTCCTTGCTAACCATAAATAGTTAAAATTTATCAATCATGGAATATTACATTAATAAAACAATTACAGCA
This sequence comes from Bacteroidales bacterium UBA2295, assembly GCA_002345825.1. GTDB lineage: Bacteria > Bacteroidota > Bacteroidia > Bacteroidales > Tenuifilaceae > Perlabentimonas. The sequence continues at coordinate 50,143 of DDWD01000222.1, read as the reverse complement.
GAATTTGATCAGGCTATTGAACTTGTAACGGAAGCATTAAGAACAGAAGGTTTTGGAGTGTTGTCCGAAATTGATATTCAGGAAAAACTAAAAGAAAAACTAGATGTTGATTTTAGAAAATATAAAATTCTTGGTGCTTGTAATCCTGCAAATGCCCTTAGGGCTCTTCAGCAGGAGGATAAGATTGGCACTATGCTTCCCTGCAATGTAATTGTACAGGAAACCGGCGAAAACCAAGTGGAAATAGCAGCCGTTGACCCGGTTGCATCTATGATGGCAGTTGAAAACAAAGAACTGGCCAGCATAGCAGGCGATATAAAAACAAAACTTGAGCGGGTAATCGCTTCACTATAATTATGGTGTGTTAATACAATGACCGAAGTAATTAATTATGAGTCTGTCTATGAAGACCCAGTTGCAAGACTTGAGTAATCTGATTATTCTCTGTTTTCTTGTCGTAAATGTGATTCACTGAGTTTTTTTCGAAGTCTGCAATTTTATGGGAAGGGTAAAGGAGTAAATCAGCTCTAAATCTCTCAATCAAGTATTTACAAGAAATATAAGATATGATTGGACATCCTGTTTGTTAATCAATAAGAAATGCCGTAAGCACATAAACTTACGGCATTTTTTATTAATGTTTTTGTAATCAAAATAGTTATAAGAGCACATCCTACTTTGCGGTCATACCACCATCTATAGAGTGAATGGCCCCAGTAATAAAGCGGCTATCATCGCTTGCAAGGAACATTGCCAGATGGGCAATATCTTTATTCTCAGCATAACGACCCAATGGGATCATCTGTTCGAATTGCGATTTGGCATTTTCGGCATCATCGGGACTAAAACCTTTCTCAAGCGAACGCATCATCCTGTTATCAACGGGAGATGGGTTTATGGCATTAACCCTAATATTCTGCCCTGCAAGTTCAAGGGCAAGTGAACGTGTAATTCCATTCAGGGCATGCTTGCTGGCAACGTATGGACTTACATTTGCTGTTCCCCGCAATCCGGCTACCGATGAGGTTATAAGAATGCTACCACCATCATTCATCAGGGGTATAATGAATTTCATTCCAAGCCATACCCCACGGACATTCACCGCCATCACCTTATCAAACTCCTCAATAGGGTAATCCGTTATGGGTTTTACCTGTCCCTCAACTCCAGCATTATTGAAGAATACATCTACCTTACCAAACAAATCCTTGGCTTTTTGGGCGTATTTTTTTACATCTTCCGTTTTGCTTACATCTGCAGCAATGTAAAAAACTCTTTCACTGTCGAGTTCAGTTTTTGCCTTTTTTAGGTCGTCTTCTTTTAAATCAATAAGCAACACCTTAGCGCCTTCATTAATAAACATTTTGGCCGTTGCTTTGCCAATGCCTCCAGCACCTCCGGTAATTAATGCTACTTTGTTTTCTAATTTTTTCATAATTGTTTTCTTTAGATTCAAGTTCAATTATAATGGTGCAATAATTCTTCCACTTTTATCATCATTCTTATAAAGCGTTTGTGCAAGCAGAATAGCCTTAACATAACAAAAATCATTGTTGAAAAACAATCACAGAAATGAGTTGTTTATGTAGAGAAAGGTTCACACAGTCTTCCCAATGTTTACACTTCGTATAATTATATGCAATTGGCATGAATTTAGAATAACACACTAAAGCAATATGCTTTATTTTAACAATTAAAATTTAAAATTATGAGCAAACATTATGCACACGCCCATTGGGAGGGAAACCTACCAGAAGGCAAAGGAAAATACACGCTGAAGACCAGTGGATATGAAGGCAACCTTACGTTTTCGTCGCGTTTTGAAGATAGCAAGGATGCATCGAGCCCCGAAGAGCTAATTGGTGCAGCCCATGCAAGCTGTTTTTCTATGGCATTTGCACATGCACTATCGCAGGCTGGGTTCAACGTCGAGAAAATTGAGACCGATGCCGAAGTTACTCTGGCAAAGGCAGGCAATTCGTTTGCAATCTCTGAAATATTGCTAAAAACTACAGGCAAGGTTTCCGACATTAACAAGCAAAAGTTTGAGGAAATCGCAAGCGATGCTAAAGAGAATTGCCCAGTTTCGAAGGCTCTAAAAGCGATGAATATTAAGCTTGAAGCAAAGTTAGCATAACGAATGGGGCTGTTTAAGTAGACTGCACAAGTTTTTTGTTTAAACAAATTATATGTGCGGTCTTTACTTTTGTTTTTGAGACACACTTAGTAGATGCTTAGCCTGACATACCATACGGGGATCTTCACAGTGCTCAATAATAAAATCCATCCAGAGCTTTTTGAGTTCATCTTCAAGTCGATGGTACAATTCAAACCGTTCTCCAAAAATACCCTCAGCACCTGCCAGATGAATAGGGGTAAGACCGGCCTGCTCGACCAGAGGGTTGACCTCTTCGGGATGTGCAAAATAAGCGTTCACAAACCATTCAGTAGCTTCAACAAAATGGTCATCTGTACCGGTCTCCCATAGCTTCTTAACTCCATCCTTTCGCAAAATTCCCTCAGGGTTATTTTTAACACCGTAAACCATAGCCCCAATCCGGGTCATAAATGAGGAAAAAACATATCCCCCTGGCTTTACTTGCTGGTAGGCGAGTTCAAGAACCTTAACCCTTTTCTCTTTACTTATCATATGGTAAAGAGGGCCAAGAATTAGAATGCCATCCCACTGTACTTTGTCCCAGCCATTGCTCTCGAGGGCATCATTGTTTTCAATAAACAGAACATTCACATTACTCTGGAGACGATTTCTTACTAACTCAATATTTTTATCCGATAAATCATTTAAACCAAGCAAGTACCCCTTATGCAACAGCTCTCTGGCAATTCGCCCAGTACCGCAGGCTACATCAAAAATCTTATCGCCTGCCTTTAGGTATTTGTTAATGAAATGAAGAGTTAACGGTATTTCAAAGGGATGTTCGTTCAGACGCGAATCCTCCTCCTTTACATGCTCATTGTAGTATTTTCTGACGTCGTTTTTGGTTTGTTTCGACATAATATTATAATCTTTATTGAAAGGTTAGACGCATAAGGCGATAATAAGAGAGTATAGTAAATCAAATATTAATTGCCTGATCTCCTTGCTCATTAACCTTTCAACAATCTGCAAGCCAGAAATTATCTGCTTTACAAACCGGAGCTAAGGGAAACCTCAGTTTAAATAGAGTAATGCTTTGGAAACTATTTATTGCCTATACTCAAACCCGGTTTAAGTCCTGTGGTATCCGCTATTTAATGGTTCTGATAATTTAAGCAAGTTTATTGTTGAAAAGTACCTTCATTGAAACAAACCTCAATCGTTTATTCCAATGGGATAGCTCCATCTGTGTATTTTTTTCTACAATTTATTGTAGCCCCTATGTTATGCTGTTAGCCCAACCGTGTGTGACATTTAGGCTTGCCCAATGCTACTAGGTTGGCAAAGCAATAACGAAAAAATACTAGTCTCTAACCCTAATGGTCTTACATAACTATTTTTTCACGACTGTGGCATAGTTTTTTCATTTTAGTTGTTCTAAAACCAAATCAACATGAAAAATCACCAAAACAAATCCGACACACAAATGGATCATAAAGACAAGCATGACCCTCACAAGGAGCATAGTGCAAATAACCAAAAAGAATCAGATAAACACAGTGCTCATCAGGATTATGGCCATGATCATGGCGATCATCACAAACATATGGCGAAGGACTTTAAGCAACGGTTTTTCGTGTCAATATTCATAAGTCTTCCCGTGTTGCTGCTCAGCAGCACCATACAGAGTTGGTTTGGTTTCGAAATAGACTTTACAGGCCGTAGCTACGTTGTTTTTGCACTCGCTACAATACTTTTCTTCTACGGTGGTTGGCCTTTTTTAACTGGACTGGCCAAAGAGCTTAAGAAAAAACAACCGGGTATGATGACCCTTATCGCCTTGGCTATAACAGTAGCATATTTGTATAGTTCGGCCATAGTGTTTGGGCTCGCGGGGCAACCGTTTTTCTGGGAACTTGCCACACTTATAGTTGTTATGCTGGGCGGACATTGGTTAGAAATGAAATCGGTGATGAGGGCATCAGGAGCACTGGATAAACTTATGGAACTTATGCCCGACAAAGCCCATCGCATTAGCGATTCGGGTACGGAAGAAATAAAAACCAATCAGATACAGGAAGGTGATAGATTATTGATAAAGGCTGGAGAAAGAATTCCTGCCGACGGCATAATATACGAAGGTAGCTCTTCAGTTGACGAGTCTGTAATAACAGGAGAGTCAAAACCTGTTGAAAAGAATAAAGATGATGAAGTGGTTGGGGGATCGGTAAATGGTGGGGGATCGCTAAAAATTAAAGTGAAAAGTACCAGCGAGAACTCCTACCTATCGAAAGTGGTGGATATGGTACAAAAGGCCAGTAAGGAAAAATCGAAAACCCAACACCTTGGCGACAAAGCAGCTTTCTGGCTTACTATCATTGCCATTACAGCAGGTTTCACCACTCTTGCTGTTTGGTTGTTTGTGGGAAGAGATTTCAATTTTGCCCTTACTCGTATGGTCACTGTAATGGTTATTGCCTGTCCGCACGCATTGGGTCTTGCCATTCCATTGGTTGTTGCAATCTCAACTTCTGTATCGGCCAACAACGGGCTGCTAATTCGTAATCGCACAAGTTTTGAAAATTCCCGCCGTATAAACGCAGTTGTGTTCGATAAAACAGGAACAATTACCCAGGGAAAATATGGCGTTTCGCGTTATAATGCCATAAACTCCCAAAAAACTAAAAACGAGATTCTTGCACTGGCCTCGGCGCTTGAAAAAGAATCTGAACATCCTATTGGGCAAGGAATTGTAAGCAAGGCAAAGAAAGAGGATTTAGATGTTCCAGACGCTAAAAATGTTGAGAACTTAACAGGTGAAGGGATTATGGGTAAGGTGAATGACAATGAGATTAAGATCGTAAGTCCCGCTTACCTAGATAAAAATAACATTGAGACAGACGAGAAACAAGAACCCAACGAAACAGAAACAGTTGTTTACGTTTTGATTGACAACGAAGTGGCTGGCTACATTGCTCTTAGCGATGAGCTGCGCGATTCAGCCAAGAATGCTGTTGATAAGCTGAAAGGATTAGGTATTGAGTGTTATATACTTACCGGCGATAACGAAACCGTTACCAAAAGCATAGCCGACAAACTTAACCTCGATGGATACTTTGCCAACGTAATGCCCGATAAGAAACAGGAAAAGATCAAAGAATTACAAAACAAGGGAAAATATGTTGCTATGGTTGGCGATGGAGTGAACGATGCGCCAGCCCTTGCACAGGCCGATGTGGGCATTGCCATTGGCTCGGGAACCGATATTGCTGCCGACACCGCTGATATTATTCTTGTTGACAGCGACCCCGCTGATGTGGTTAAACTCATCAATTTCGGGAAAGCCACATACAAAAAAATGATCCAGAACCTGATATACGCCACAGCTTACAACGTAGTGGCCTTGCCGCTGGGTGCTGGTGTTCTTTTCTGGGCAGGAATTATGATCAACCCTGCAGTAGGCGCTGTTCTGATGAGCCTTAGCACGATTGCCGTTGCCGTAAATGCACAGTTCCTGAGGAGAAAATTATCTTAGTAAATCAGCAATCGATATCGATTTAAAAATATAATGTTATGGTAATTGCAGATAGTCCTAAATTGAAAAAATACAAGAAGAAGCTTAGTTTCACTAAGACTCCCGGACCCTCCAACAAAAAAAAGAAGAAATTGGAAAGTCTAAGCTTTGCCATTCAGAGGCACCATACCAGCAATCTGCATTATGATTTCAGGCTGAAGATGGATGATATACTCAAAACATGGGCAATTCCTAAAGGGCCATCTACCGATCCTTCAGAGAAAAGATTGGCCATCCTAATGGAAGATCATCCCTTGAACTACATTGATTTTAAAGGCACTATACTGGATGATGAATATGGCGTTGGAGAAGTGATTGTTAGGGATGGTGGCACCTACCGCAACCTACGAAAAGAAAATGAAGGCGATGGGTTATCTATGGCTGATTCATTTGATGATGGCAGAGTAGAAGTATGGCTTGAAGGCAAAAAGTTGAAGGGAGGTTATGTACTGAAACGCACCGGCAAAAAGGACTCTGTCCAATGGTTATTTATAAAGATGAAGGATGATGAGGCCAACGCTAGGCGCAAACCGTGTAGGACTGAAACAAAATCCATTCGTTCCGACCTTATCATTAATCGAATGAAAAGGAAAAATCTTGATGATGTTTCATTGATCGTCCGAAAGAATAACTCAATTCCACAGCACAATCTCCATAAAATGATGTAAATATGGCAAGTCCAATTTTGGAAGAATTTGGAAATAAAAAAAATATACCTGCCGAACTCAGGGATGTAATCCTTCAGTCCCTATCGTTTTACCCGGATCTAAAAAACGAAAAGATTGACTTTGTCTTTAACGATAATATCCGCAAATCGGTGATGCAGGCGCAACCTAAATATACCACCATGTATGGTAGACGGAAATGGAGGTCATACATTATCAAAATAAGCCGTTTCTTTAAGTTGAAAGGAGAAAAAATACCAATTCAAGAATTACCTGAGGATGTGCTTGTTGGGTGGATTGGCCACGAGCTGGGACATATTATGGACTACCTGAAAAGGAATAACTGGTCGATGATTCTGTTTGGCATTGGCTACTATACTTCCAAAAGTTTTATTATATCAGCCGAAAGGGCAGCCGATACTTATGCCATCAATCATGATTTGGGCGATTACATTCTGGCCACCAAGGATTTTATTTTACATAAGGCGGATATGCCTGAGAGGTATATTAAACGAATAAAAAGGCTCTACCTCTCGCCCGAGGAGGTAATGAACCTTGTGGAGGATAGACCCTCGGGGGACTGATTGATTATTTCATTTTCCTCTCAACAAACCACTCCCACTCACTAAAGACTTCCTCGTTCATAACTCTTGGCACCTTAACCTGCCCTCCTTTTTGATTAGTTTCTTCCGCCCAAAGCGGGAATAGCTTATTGGGAATAATTTTCACTTGAACCGATTTAAGGGCTTTGCTCCGTGCGACCTTATAGTTTTTGTTGTTTTCTTTAATTATTTCATCAAGCCGTTGGGCTGCCTCCGGCTCATCTATATCCTGATTGCTATTAGTGCCCAAGTACCAGCGGTGCAGGTAATTATTTTCTTCTAAAATTGCAGCAACTGTAAACTCTTTGATATCGACACCCAGCTCATCACCGAGCACCTCTATTGCTCTGTTCATTTGAATTACCGACAGCTGTGCGCCCACCACATTTAGAAAATGCTTGGTTCGACCAGTAATTTTAATTTCGGCACGGCTAATATCTGTAAACACAATGGTGTCACCAATGGTGTATCTCCAGGCACCGGCAACAGTACTTATAACAATTACATATTGTACTCCTTCCTCAACCTCTTCAATTTTCAGTGCCTTTGCATCGGGGTGAATGCTTCCATCGTCCAGAATATTTTCAGAGGTAAAGGGAACAAACTCAAAGTAAATGCCATTGTCTGTAATTAACGCCATTGCATCGGTATCTTTCCTTATCTGGGTAGCCAGATAACCCTCTGAGGCCAGGTACGTATCGATTACAACTATAGGCTTACCCGAAATACGCTCAAAACTCTTTTTGTATGGTTCAAACGCAACCCCACCCGAAGTATAAACCATAAAGTTGGGCCATATCTCATGGATATTTTTGAGACCGTGGTACTCTATCACCCGCTTCAGCATTAGCTCAATCCACGAAGGAATTCCAGATATTGTGCCTATATCCCAGTTGGGAGCTTCCTTTGCCAGCGCATCTACCCGCTCATCCCAGTTGTCGATTGCGGATATTTCCTTGCCAGGACGGTAGTAACCCTCAAACCAAAAGGGTAGCTGACTGGCGCTTATGCCGCTAATCTCTCCTTCGTAATGATCGTTTACCCTTTTAAGATTAGTGCTACTTCCAAAAAGCAATATCTCCTTTGTAAAAAACTCTGCGGGAAGATCAAAATCAGCAATTCCTTTTATTTGTTGGATACCTGCCCTACGGATGGACTTTAGCATATCATCGGTTACAGGAATATGTTTCTTTTTGCTAGTAGTTCCGCTGGAAACGGCAAAATATTTTGCCTGGCCTGGCCAGGTAATATCTTCAGCTCCTTCGATGGTTTTTTTCCACCACTGCTTATGCATACTGTCGTAATTGTGATAGGGAACCGATTCTGCAAAGGTGTTGCGCAAGTTGTCTGAAGAAAGGATTTTGTTAAATTGATAGTACTTCCCGAATGAGGTATCTTTTGCCTTTTCCAACAATTGCTTTAGAACCTCTTCCTGTGCATCTTTAGGATTAGGATTGGTGAGGATTGCATCTGCAACCTCAACTAATTTCTTTATAACCTCGTCAATAACAATCATATGCCAATAAATTTATTATAAGTGGATTGGACGGTATTGGTTAACAATGCAGTTTAATGCTAATATTATTTTACATCTCTCTAACATCAAGAAAACTCCCACTTGGGTGTTTTAATGCTCTCGTAATGGATTTTGAAACAATCTTGGCAGCATCCTTAGGTTTAGGCATTTTCTCAGTTCCCCTTGCCTGCTTAAGCTTATTCACCAACGGAAATTTTGCCTGATAGCTATCAGGTAAATCATTGATGTAGTCCTGCATACCGGTTTCAATAAGGCCCGGTGCTAAAGCGCAAAAGTGACAGGTGGCATTCTCTTTTGAGTATAAATCAATGAGCATATTAAGGGTCGCCTTTGAGAGTGCGTATGCATTCCACCCTCGAGAACCACTCACCGCTGCGCCAGACGATATGGCAACTAGCTGGTCAACATTCTCCAAGCTCTCAAACAAAATATCAATAAGCACTTTGTTTGCCCAAACGTTTACATCCATCACTCGCCTTATCTCCTCAATGGTTGTGACCTTTAGGTCTTTAACCTCATTTAGTATTCCTGCATTTAATATTACAAGGTCAAGAGATTTTGTACTACTCAAGAATTCTGGAATGCTTTTCTTTAGGTGCTCAAAATCTGATAGATCCTGCGACAAGTAGCTAAAGCTATCATTCTTCATGAGCGCATCGTTGGGATTTCTGCTTGTTCCAAAAACCTTATGGCCCTCTTCCAGATAGTGACTAGCTAAGCCAAAGCCTAACCCCGTGCTGCAGCCTGTTATTAATATATTCATAGCTAATTGAATTTTAAGGAAAGACCGCTAATTCTCCTAAAATTATCGGTCTTAATCCATAATGATAAATAAATATTTGAATTAGGCATTTAGGCAATAATTATTTGGGACTGTTTGTCAAATTCTTCCACTGAATAAGTGAAAGGTATATTGTATTAGTTATGCCGGGCTGGCGCATCCGAAAAATAAGTAACCTAAATGTCAAAACTATTCTAATATTATCTCCTGATTCAATGTCCCGCTAGGGACAGAATCTGTGCCGTTAGGTACAGAATATTCCGTACCTAACGGCACGGTAAAATGTGAGATCATTTTAAGTGCTACCAATATATTGTCCCTCACGGGACAAGTCTCCAAGTATTTTTTACCCTGGTTAGGTTGATTTTAGTTGTTTTAATCTATTCCCTATTACTTAAAAGCCCAATTCAAATAAACATTACGCATTAAATCTTTGCTCCACTACATCCCAATCCAGTAGGTTCCAGAAGTTTTTAAGATATTCTGGCCTTTTGTTTTGATAATCTAGATAGTACGCATGTTCCCAAACATCGCAGGTAAAAAGTGGCTTGGCATTTCCAATAATTGGTGTGTCGGCATTTGATGTTCCTGTAATGATTATCTCATCATCTTGAACAACCAACCACGACCATCCCGATCCGAATAATCCAGCAGTCACCTTTTCGAACTCCTCTTTAAACTTATCGAAGGAGCCAAATCTCTTGTTTATCAACTCGGAAACATTCCCTTTGGGTTCTTTTGCTCCTTTGGGAGAAAATCCTTCCCAGTAGAAAGTATGATTCCAAACCTGGGCAGCGTTATTAAACATTCCCCCTTTCGATTTTTTCACAATATCCACAAGGCTCATCTTTTCAAATTCAGTCCCCTCAATCATCCCATTCAACTTCTTAACATAACCCTGATGGTGTTTAGTGTAATGGAACTCTACGGTTGTCTTGCTGATATGCGGTTCCAACGCATTGAATTCAAATGGCAATTCAGGTAGTTTAATCATAACAAATTAAGTTTTAGGTTCAACATATGTACATTTAAGGGCATTAAAATCTAAGAAGATTTTATGAAGACCTAAATGGCAATAACCATTCCTAAAATCTTTACCGGCACTTATTAGTGCCTCACATCCTTGTAGTTAACTTAATTCAAGAGTTGAGTAGTACAAAAAATAAGGCTGTTTTAATTTGCTGGTTACATTGCGGATACTAAACTGTTGAGATATTTCTACACCAATGTTGAAACTATGAATCAGAACGGAGGATAATAAGAATATCGAGATTTTTTGAAACTCATAAGGGTATTAAACCGGAAGGGTTCCCTTTATCAGCTATTGGGAAAGGTGGCAATTAGGTTTATGGCACGGTTTTTTACAACACAAGTAATTGAATGTTAAATTAAAAATAGGAGGTATAAATTATGGGAATGGTAAAAGTTATTGAAGTTATTGCATCGTCGGACAAAGGTTTCACAGAAGCAACCCAGAAAGCGTTGAGCGAAGCATCAAAATCGGTAAAAAACATTAGATCCATTTACATTGAGAATATGAACGCTAATGTTGAGAACAACAAGATTGTTTCATATGCTGTTAATGCCAAAATCTCTTTTGAGATTGACAAGTAACTTGTTATTACAACCAAATTATAAAGGAGGGTGTCCATATGTTTACATACGACAACCTCCTTTATTTACAACTCAATACCATAACGGTCAATCTTATTGTAGAGTGTTTTCCTGTCAATTTTCAAAATTTTGGCAGCCAATGATTTATTAAAATTAGCCTCTTTCAGGGCCTGCTCTACCACATATTTTTCTGCCACTTCGGCTGCATTCTTCAGGTTAAGGGGGGAGTCTTCGGTGGGGATAATATTATCGGGCTCCAGTGAGTACTCAGATCTAAGCTCCTCAGGTAGTGAGCTAATGGTAACATAATCGGTACGTGTAATAAGCACGCTTCGCTTCACCACGTTGCGCATTTCGCGCAAATTGCCATACCAAGTATAACTTTTAAAGGCATTTATCACATTGCTATCAAAATCTTTTACGTTTTTATTAAGATTCTGATTTGCCTCGGCAAGAAAATGACGGGCAAAGGTAATAATATCGTTGCCTCGTTCGCGCAATGGGGGTAATTCCATTTTGAACTCATTTATCCTGTGATAAAGATCTTCGCGAAAGTTCCCGTCGCCAAGGGCTTTTAGCATATCGCTGTTGGTGGCAGATATTATGCGCACATCAACCTTAATCTCCTTGCTGTCGCCTACACGTGTAATTACTTTCTGCTGAATGGCGCGCAGAAGTTTTACCTGAGTTTCGTAGGTTAAGTTACCTATCTCATCAAGGAAAATGGTTCCGCCATTGGCCTGCTCAAAATATCCCGATTTATCGGAAATTGCTCCTGTAAATGCACCTTTAATATGCCCAAAAAGCTCACTCGAAGCCAGCTCACGGGGTATGGCACCACAGTCGATGGCCATAAACCTTTTACTTTTCCGCGTGCTATTTTTATGTATTAAACGGGCAATATACTCCTTGCCAGAACCTGTTTCGCCTTGTATTAGAACCGACATATCGGTGGGTGCCACCAGCTTTGCTTGTTCAATTACCTCAAGCATCTTGCTGCTATCACCTGTTATAAAGTCATCATCCGTTTGTACGCCTTTACTAACGTTTTTATCTACTGCGCGCCGCACGATATCGCTAATTTCGTCTGGTAGAATTGGTTTTGTTACATATTCAAAAGCTCCTGCCTTAATGCTCTCAACAGCTGCACGAATCCCTGCGTAGGCCGTCATCATGATTACAGACGTTTCGGGAGCTAACTGGCGTATATACTTCAGGAGCTCCGTGCCTTCAATATCGGGAAGGCGAATATCGCAAAGTATAACATCAATGCGCTCACTGCGCAGTATCTTGAGCGCTGGCTTTCCTTTGAATGATGTAAATGTTTTGTAACCCTCTCGCTTAAAGTAGCTGTCGAGCAAAGTGATGATGTACGGATCGTCATCTATAATAAGGATTGATGCTTTCATACTTTTTCAATAAATTATCGTAAATATAGCAATAAAAACAAACTCGGTAAAGTCTATTCCATCCCATGGCAACCTCATCTATAAGCAGGTTTTCCTTAAACAAATTGATTTTCATTATGTCCCTGACGGGACTTTTTTAATCAAAAATGATTTCTGCATCTATATTCGTTTACCCTAAATTCCATCCCTAGCCTCTCTAATAGATTCAATGCATAATGCTATCTCGTTTATGGCTTTCTCAATAAGCTTAGGGTCATTGGTAAATGATTCTTTTCTGAGATACCTTCTCTCAATGCTCTTGAGAAGCCTAGTGGTATTGCTGAAGCCCAGCTGCTCCACCGACGGTATAAGCCGGTGAGTCGATTCGGCAATAGATAAATAATCGTTTCGATAAAGGCTTGCTTTTATGCTTTCAAGCAAATTTGTGGCGTTTTCAATAAAAGTATTTAGCATCAAAAGGGTAAACTCTTTGTCGCCTTTTGTAATACTTAACAACTCTTCTAAGCTGTATCGGTCACCTATGCTATCGTAACTATTGTTCTTGTAGACATTTAAATCTTCATCTTCTCTGGTATGAGTGTGTAATACAATTTTTTGGTAGAGTTTTTCTTCGGTATATGGTTTAAGAATTACATCGTCCATACCAGCCTTAATGTATTGCTCAATATGCTTTTTTAGCGCATTGGCTGTCATTGCAATAATTTTTGTTGGGTTGATTTTCTTAACGTGCTCCTCCTTCTCCCTTATATGCTTTGCCACATCAATACCGCTGGTACCCGGCAAATTTATGTCGAGGAGAACTAGCTGAAAACGACCAGGCCTAAAACGTTTTATAGCCTCCTGCCCTGTTTTAGCAAATATAACTTTGGCTCGGTACTTATTGAGTATTACTTTCCCCAGCAAAAGGTTTACGGGATCGTCATCAACAAAGAGAATGTTTACTCCATTCAATACATCGTTGTGATCACCTAGGCTTTTGTCTTGGTGTTCGATATATGGTTCTGTGGATTTCTTGAAAGATAGTGTAAACGTGAATGTTGAACCCTCGCCGGGCGTACTTATGGCGCTAATCTCTCCACCAAGAGACCCTACCAACTCCTTGCAAATGGTAAGGCCTAGACCCGATCCAAAGTAGCTTCGTCCCATTGAATTATCGACCTGATGGAAGGGATCAAAGATAGTTTCCAACTCGTTGGGTGGTATACCAATGCCCGAGTCTGTCACATCAAAACGTATGATTATACTTCTTGATGCATTAATAACGGTTGAGCAGGTGAGGGAAATTTTACCTCTGTGCGTAAATTTTATTGAATTATTCACGAGGTTTATTAGGACTTGGCGTAGCTTGGCCGAATCGCCCAGCAGCACCTCATCGCTTGGTATATCGCAGTGCAGCGTGAATTCAAGATTCTTCTTCAGCAACCTATGGCCAAGAATATCCTCAACCGCTTTAAGCACCTTAGCAACTTTAAACGGCTTATCGTCAACCTCAATTTGCCCCGACTCTACCTTTGAAAGTACCAGAATATCATCGATTGTCGATAGTAAATGTTGAGAAGAGTTGCTCACTATATCGAGATAATCGGACTGCTTTTTTGAAAGCCTGGTTCTTTGGAGCTGATCGGAAAAACCAATAATGGCATTAAGGGGTGTTCGTATCTCATGCGACATCTTGGCTATAAAGTTGCTCTTTGCCTCGTTTGCACCTTCGGCCTCTTCCTTCGAGATCACAAGCTTCCTTTCCACTAGCTTTGTTTCGGTAATATTTTGGATAACAACAACGCATAACATATTTCCGCGTTTATCTATGAGCGGCTTGAGTTTAACGGCGTAGTAATCACTCTGGTAGGTAAACTCCCTGCTAACAGGGGTGCCCTCAAAAGCAATTTTAATTATGGGTTGTAAAACAGCAATAAACTCAGGGGGAAGGTGACCCGTTAAGCTCTTAGAACCTATTTCGGCATCTACAACAATATTCTTGTTCTCTTCATGACCAATACTACATTGAACATCCAAATTCTTATCAATAAGAATTACCATTAGGCCGGGGACATTATCTGCTAGAATATTCCAGTAATCTAGCTTATTCTGATGCTCCTGGATAGACTGTTGAAGCATGTCTTCACAGTAAAAACCCGATTCTAGATACAGGACTGCTCCAGGGTTTTCTGTATCAATCATCTTCTTAAACTGGACAAATAATGTAATGCTTTTCCCTTCGTTACCCAAATGCTCAATCTCTTTGCCAGTAGTTTGTTGATTTGTATCCTCAATTAGCAATTGCAGATCATCTGAATTCCGATACTTCTTAGTGGCCAAGATATGATGTATAGATTTTCCGTAAAGCTCCTCGGAATTTGAATAACCCAAAAGAGTTAAGGCAGGTTTGTTGATTTGGCGAATCCTCCAGTCCGAGTCGTAAACTATTGCGGGATTTGGTATAACATCTACCTGAAAGTCCTTCATAAAATTATAGTTTAAAGTAGTCAGGTTCATCATTTAAAAATAATAATAAAATCGTGAACTGTTGATAATATTCTACATAGTCAATATACAAGGGGTGTGTGAAGATGGTTTAAATTACTGACAAGTTGAAAGATACGGGAGCGCTGTGGGTTTGGCTAAATATTATGGTATAGATTTAGAGCTGTTGAGTATTAAAACTGCGAAATGGGTGAATTATGAAAACAAAAAAAATACTAGTTACAACAGAACTCGATGAATTATCGGCAAAGGTTGCCAGGTTTGCTGTAAACCTCTCAGCCCAATTGGGTGCACCTGAGCTAGTCTTAGTAAATGTTATAAAACCTGCAACCAGTCAAACTTTCTCTGCTACTGGAGATATTTCCACCTCCAACGCAAAGGATATTAATCTATTTAATGCCGCACTGATAAAAAAACATCAGCGGCTTGTTGCCGAAGAAGCAGAAAAACTTTCAACGGAAAGGGTCAAGGTAAGGCCTATCGTTAGGTTTAGCGATAGTAAAACAGATCTGAATGGCTATATCGAATACTTTAATGCGAGTATGGTTGTGTTTGGTAGCCGTGATGAGCATAGTTTTCTGAATAAAATTTTTGGAGTTGATTCCGAAGAACTGGTTAGGAAAGTTGATTACCCTTCAATTATACTAAAAGACGAAACAAATTACGGCGATATTAAAAATATCCTTGTTGCAATTGATGTCAATGAAAAAGATCAGGGCGGGCTAAAGGATATTGCCCATTTTGCTATGCTTTTAAATGCCAAAATGCACCTACTGCATGTGGTAATTGACGAGGAAACTTCTCAGGAAGAGGCCATTGAAAGCCTTAGCAACTTGGCTAAAAAATTTGAGTTGGCAAACTATGCCATTAATGTTATTAACAACAGTAACCTTGAGGATGGTATTAAAAGTTATGTACGAAAGAATAAGGTCGATATGATTGCTGTTCAATCACAGGGAAAAGGAAAAATAAAGAACCTTATTTTTGGAAGCAGCGCCCAGGATATAATCGAGGAAATTGACAAGCCAGTATTTGTTAGTAAAATCGGCTAATTCTCAAATACATAATAAATATTTGAAAATGATTGATGCCGCTCGAGCATCAGTGGAATAGGGTGCTAATACTATAGGTACTTTGATAACTCCCAACAGGCCCAGAACTGGCTAAATAGCTAATGTTTCATTTTAATCTAATTAAGAAAGCCCTATGGAAATTCCATAGGGCTCTTTATTCATAAAGCTAACGCTTTATTCTGATTTTGATTCTGATTCTGATTCCTCAAACCACTCCTCAATATCCTTGGCAACCTCTTTGGTCTTTTGTTTTGCCTTTTCGTAGGACTCTTGGGTAAACTTGCTCACATCTCCCCAGGTTTCCTGTGTGGCATTTTTAACATCATACATAACCCTATCGAGTTCGGATCTTTCCTCACCAAGAGCTTCTTTAGCCCCTTGTAATCCATCCTTTATCTCCCCAGAGGCCTCCTCCAAGCGCTTATTAATATCACCAACCCGATAGTCAATGTCATCCCTCACCTCTTCAAGTTTTGCTACCGTTTCCTTTCTAGCTTTCTCAAATTCCGATTTTTCCTTTTTACTTTTCTCCTTGTCTGCTCCACTTTGACATGAAATTAGTAAAGCTGTCGCAGTGAATACGAGCGCTAACGTGTAGGTAATCTTTTTAATGGTTTTCATAGTCTTTATTTTAAAAGTTAACAATCAGAAAAATTTCTTTAATTGATTCGTCTCGTTATTATGAAAATACTATGCCATTGCTCTTAACCACCTAAACAAAATTAGCCTTAACCCCTCTTTACCAAACACATACGCCAGTAGCTTGCATATCAGCTTAAGCTTTGCTAAGAA
Organism: Bacteroidales bacterium UBA2295; assembly: GCA_002345825.1. GTDB lineage: Bacteria > Bacteroidota > Bacteroidia > Bacteroidales > Tenuifilaceae > Perlabentimonas. Next base: position 33,514 of record DDWD01000222.1, on the reverse strand, counting down.
ATGTGCGGATAATATTCCACACTATAGTGGAACAAAATAGTCAGGATTTCAGAATTTCGTTTCTTTCTATTTAGGCGGTTACTATACTCTATCATTGAAGAGCCTGTAGTGCTAATAAGCTATTAGCCTTTAAATTAGATGATTAAATTTGGCTGGGTTACTACTCGAATAATTTTCAAGCTGTTTATGCAATTGATTCGGTATAGAGATTGCGTCTTTAAGTGAGAACTTTAAATTTCAAGTAGTTATGAAAACCTTACTTACATTATTTGATAATCCGGATGTATCAAAAGAATTTGTCAGATATGCAGTTTTTCTGGCTATGGATATGAAAGCATCCGTTAAGCTAATATTTGTACAAAACCCTCAGGTAATCCCCCTTGTTGCACCTGGCAATAGAAGCACTGCCGAGGCTCATATTCATGAGGACATTAAAGCTTTGGCAAGATCAGTAGAAAAATCAGTTGATGAAATTATTCGGGATATTAGAGAGGAGTTATCAGCCGAAATCAAAATTGATTATCTTTCAGAAACAGGCTCTGCCTCCCAAGTTCTCGAAGAGAATATGGCCCGAGATAAAATTGAGATGGTTCTGGTAGAGGGAGAACCAGATAAACCATTCTGGTTACAAACCAATAAGAATTATGAACTTATTGAGAATGCAAAATGCCCAGTTCTAATAGTTGAACCTAACACAAAATATCAACCATTAGAGAAAATAGTTTACGCCACCGATTACAAAGAGGAGGACATAAAAACACTAAAGAAGCTGATTAGCTTAACCAAGCCTTTTGTAACTGATATTTTGGCTTTACACATATCCAAAAGTATGGATTTCGAAGAAAAGGTAAAAGAAGCAGGTTTCAATGAGATGCTGAAACAAAAAACAAACTTCAATAATATCTCCTTAAAGGTATTAATTGATGAGCAAGATAAGATGGTTGCAGAACTTATTAACGATGAAGTCAATAAGTTAGATGCAAACCTAATTGTTGTTCTTAGGGATAATCGAAATTTCTTTGAACGGATATTTACAAGCAGCTTCACCGCTGAAGTTGTTAAAAATGTGAAACTGCCTGTTTTGGTTTTTCACAACCAACAATAACCAACTTATTCCAAATTGAAAACCCTATACTATTTTTTAACACTAAAAATAAAACTATGAACAGAGAAGAATTTAAAGCCAATGCAAAGAAAAATATTGACAATATGTTTGCAAAAATTGATGAGTTAGAAGCAAAAAAGGAGCATGCAAAAGCAGAGACAAAAGCAAAATATGAGGAGCATCTGGCTGCGCTTAAGGCTCAACGAGAGAACTTAATTGATAAATATAACAGTATGACGGAAGCATCAGATGAAAAATGGGAGGAGACTAAAGCCGCCTTCTCTTCTGCAGCTGAATCTTTTAAAGAGGGCTTTGATAAAATAAAGTCAATATTTTAAGCCTAAGTTTAAGCAGAGGCTGAGCCTCTGCTTAATTTGTTTATACAACTAGTTATAGCTTATACCTAGATATTTTTATTCCATAAATGATTAGTTCAAAAGAAGAAAACCCTAAAGACAACAGGAATAGCATACCAACACCCCCTCTGTGGTTATCGTTGCTGCCTTTATTAGTAACAGGAGTAGCTCTTGGCTTTTCGGTTTTTGTTTATGATGTACAACCCCATTTTTCATTAGTTTTAGGTGCCGTTACAGCAGGAATTAGTGCGTACAGCTTTGGTTTCTCTTGGGAAACAATAAAGGCTGGATTTAAAAATTCCATTAATCGTACTACACCATCACTTCTTATCCTTTTAATAATTGGAATGCTCATTGGCATTTGGATTGCTAGCGGTATAGTACCTGCAATAATGTATTATGGGTTTAAGTTTTTAGCTGCCAAATGGTTTTTGCCAATCATATTGCTGGTTTGTAGTGTTATGGCTCTAATAACTGGCAGTTCTTGGTCAACCATTGGAACAATTGGTGTGGCTGCTATTGGTGTGGGCAAAGGGTTGGACATTCCAATTGCTATGACAGCCGGTGCCATTGTTTCAGGCTCTTTCTTTGGCGACAAAATATCACCAATGTCCGATTCAACAAATTTAACATCATCTGTTTTGGGGGTAAATCTATATGAGCATATAAGACATATGCTATACTCAACTTTGCCATCATTGGCTATCTCATTCGTTGCGTTTACAATCATGGGGTTTATGATTGCTGACAATGGGGCTGTTAATGGAGATATCTCGCTTTACTCGCAAGGAATTGAAGAAAACTTCAATCTCTCAATTTGGCTATTTATTCCACCCATTGCGGTTATCATTCTAATTTTGATTAAAGTACCTGCTATTCCAAGTCTTTTGGCAGGATTGATGCTGGGAGGAGGAGCATTTATTGTTTTACAGGATGGGAGTGTTAATGAGTTAATTGAAACTATCCATACCGGATTTGTTATGCATAGCGGCGATACTAGTATAGATGAATTTTTTTCGCGTGGAGGTATGGAAAGTATGTACAATATAATTGCTTTGGCAATGGTATCATTAGCCTTTGGAGGAATTATGAACTCCACAAAAATGCTACACTCCATTGTTATGGGACTATCTCGCTTTATTAAATCAATTGGTACCCTTAATTTATCCGTTATTACAACCTCCTTTTTAGTGAATATTTTTGGAGCAAATCAGTATTTAGCGGTAATCATACCTGGTCAGATGTTTGAGGAGAGTTACCGTGCTGAGAGGTTGAAGCTTAAAAATCTAACGCGAGCCCTTGAATCTGGAGGAACATTAACTGCTTCGTTAATACCATGGAACAGCAGCGCTGTTTTTATCTATTCTGCATTAGGTGTTTCGGCAGCAGCGTATGCTCCTTTTGCAATACTATGCTGGTTTACAGCCATTGTTGAAATATTTTTTGGTTACACAAAAATCACAATGCATAAACTTCCCCCATACCATGCCAAGGAGGAAGAAGAGTGCAATTAAAAAGGATAATAGAAAAAAACTAATTATATTGGGATATAATAAATGATAAGACGTTTAAGTTCAAATGCCATACCATATGTCAGTTACAGGTTTTACAACACATTTTCCTGACAACAACCTCTATACAAGTATTCTACCAAAATTATCTATTCACAAAGATTGAGGTTTTCTAAACCATTGTTCGAAAATATGATCAAAAGGTACGCACCTAAACATAATACCATGAAAAGATCAATACTCCTTTTAGCAGCCGCATTGCTTTCGGCTACAATTTTTGCACAGGACAGAATTACAGGTCAAAACTTCGCCACCCGTTCCGAGGTGATTGCCCAAAACGGTATGGCAGCCACCAGCCATCCCCTGGCCACTCAGGTTGCTCTCGATATTCTTAAAGCAGGCGGATCGGCCGTTGACGCTGCCATTGCAGCCAACGCTGTATTGGGTTTGATGGAACCAACCGGTTGCGGCATTGGTGGCGATCTGTTTGCCATTGTGTGGGATGCAAAATCGCAGAAACTTCACGGGCTAAATGCCAGTGGACGCTCGCCCCAAAAAATGACCCTCGAATACCTAAAGGAAAAAGGATACAAGAAAATACCATCGTATGGACCACTGCCAGTTACCGTACCCGGTGCGGTAGATGGTTGGTTTGAACTACACGGTAAGTTTGGCAAACTTCCAATGGATAAAATACTAGAACCTGCCATAGCCTACGCCCGCCAAGGGTTTCCCGTTACCGAACTAATTGCGTACTACCTTGAGCGCTCTGGCCGTTTCCTAAGCCAGTTCCCCAACTTTACAGAAACATATATGCCCAACGGCAAAATGCCAGCAAAAGGGGAGATTTTTAAAAACCCCGATTTGGCCAACACCTACCAAAAAATTGCCAAGGGCGGTCGCGACGAATTTTATAAAGGCGATATTGCTAAAACCATTGCCAAGTATATTCAGGAGCAGGGCGGGTTTTTAACCTATGATGATATTTCATCGCATAAATCGGAATGGGTAAACCCAGTATCGGCAAATTATCGTGGTTACGATGTGTGGGAACTACCACCAAACGGACAGGGTATTGCCGCACTGCAAATCCTAAATATCTTAGAGGGATTTGATATTGCCTCAATGGGCTTTGGTAGCGCCGAGTATCTGCATCACTTTATTGAAGCTAAGAAGTTGGCCTACGAGGACAGGGCGCACCACTACGCCGATATGCAGCACGCCAACGTTCCTCTTGAGCGCCTAATATCAAAAGATTATGCAGCCCAAAGACGCGAGCTGCTCAACCCCAACCGTGCTGCCCGCAGCTACGAACCCGGAAGTATGGATACGCCCAGCACAATTTACCTTACCGTAGCCGATAAGGATGGCAATATGGTTTCGCTAATCCAAAGCAACTACCGAGGTATGGGCTCTGGAATGACCCCTTGGGGTCTTGGTTTTGGTCTGCAAGATAGAGGCGAAGGTTTTAACCTTGAGGAAGGTTACCTAAACACCTACGCACCTGGCAAACGACCATTCCATACCATTATCCCTGGGTTTATCACCAAGGATGGCAAGCCATATATGAGCTTTGGTGTAATGGGTGGCGGAATGCAACCACAGGGCCATGTACAGATTGTGGTAAATATGATTGATTTTGGGATGAACCTTCAGGAAGCGGGCGATGCGCCACGCGTTCAGCACATTGGCTCCTCGGAGCCAACTGGCGAAAAAATGACCGATGGAGGAACAGTTCTGCTCGAAACAGGGTTCGACTGGGAAACCATTCGTTCGCTAATTGGCAAGGGCCATAAAATTCAGTGGGATTTAGGTGGATTTGGTGGTTACCAAGCCATCATGTGGGATGAGGAGAATGGCGTTTACTATGGCGCATCGGAATCGCGCAAGGACGGACAGGCTGCAGGCTGGTAAATCATCTTTTTAGAAAATTTTGTGATAATGCATCTGGTGTAGGCTAGGTGCATTATCATTTAATAAATACTTTCCTGCTCTAGAACGATTCTCGTTCAGTGGCGAAAATACTTGTTTGAACAGCCAAACAAGGGGGTGGTTAAATAGTAATTGAAAATGATTAGGATTAGGAATACCTTACACCTAAATCATATAAAATTCATCCCTATGAAAAAACGTGTACTTAAAATTGCAATAGGCAGTTTGCTCATACTATCAATGTCGTCCTGTATGCCTTTTGGTGCAATTCTGATGTTAAAAGCCATAAAAGAACACAACGAGATTATTGTAGAAAAGGACGATGCTCGATCAGCACTAGTGGCCAGGGCCAAGTTTTATCACTACATGCCTATGGAAAAACTTTCGCCACTCGACAGGATAAACCAAACTATTGTAAAGCAATCGACAAAAAACGAATTCAACACCTTCAAAGTGTTTGATATTGTTCGCCTCAAAGATTGGAGCTTCCCAATTAGCCAAGAGGTCTACATCATTGTGGATGGAGAGGCTTTTCACTTAGGTGTCGATGGTTTAGAGCACGAAACAATTACGAAAATTGATGAATTGGCGGAGGATATGTCAACAGCCATAAAAAACGATCGAACTATTGACACACATAGTCTAAACAGCTATAACCAGAAGGTTAGCCGGTTAAGCTATCAAATAGATATTGAAATAATTGAACAGATAATAGATGCGGACACGGTAATGTTGAGGTACTACGCTGGCCCCAATATGATTACGGTTCAATTCAACGAGTTTCACCTCGGCAGGCTTAAGAAGCTAATTAGCACCTCCCTTAACTACTATTCTGCAAGTAATCATTAGCCTAGTCGATTCCTATACTCATACTCTAAAAAAGAACGGGCACAGCAGATATTTCTACAGTGCCCGTTTCAATTAGTATCTCTAGTTTACTTCCCCGAAATCTTTGCCCAGGTATCTTTAAGTGTAGATGTTCTGTTAAACACAAGTTTCCCAGGCCTGCTTTCGTAATCGACGCTGAAGTAGCCCAAGCGCTCAAATTGGAACCTATCGAGGGGTTTTACATCCTTAATTGCAGGCTCTACAAAACCCTTCACCACCCTAAGCGAGTCGGGATTAAGTCCTGTTTTCCAGTCGGTTCCTTCGGGTACATCGTCGGGATCCTCATTCTGGAACAGTCTATCGAACAGGCGAACCTCAACCGGCACGGTATGCTTTGCCGAAACCCAATGAATTACACCCTTTACCTTGCGGCCATCAGAAGATGTTCCTCCAGCCGAGTCGGTATCGTAGGTGCAACGCAGCTCCACAACCTCACCGTTATCGTCCTTGATAACCTCGTTACATTTAATTAGATATGCGTAACGCAGGCGTACCTCACCATCGGGCTTGAGACGGAAAAACTTTTTGGGAGGATCCTCGATAAAGTCTTCGCGCTCAATGAAAATCTCCCGGCTAAAGGGGATTGCCCTTTTTCCAGCAGCCTCATCCTCGGGGTTGTTTACGGCGTGAATCTCCTCAACCTTATCTTCTGGATAGTTTGTGATAACAACCTTTATAGGATTAAGTACTGCCATTCGGCGCTCGGCGCGCTTGTTCAAATCCTCGCGGATGCAGAACTCAAGCAGCGACAGGTCAATCACGTTATCGCGCTTGGCCACCCCTACCCTATCGGCAAATGTACGGATAGATTCGGGTGTGTAGCCCCTGCGGCGCAGGCCGCAAATGGTAGGCATACGCGGATCGTCCCAACCGCTAACAAAACCATCCTGCACCAGCTGTAATAACTTGCGTTTGCTCATCACAGTGTAGGTAAGGTTTAGACGTGCAAACTCGTACTGTTTCGATGGAAAAATCTCCAACTTCTCGATAAACCAATCGTACAGCGGACGGTGCACATCAAACTCGAGTGTGCATATGGAATGTGTTATCTTCTCCAGCGAATCGCTTTGCCCGTGGGCATAATCGTACATTGGGTAGATGCACCACTTATCGCCCGTACGGTGGTGGTGGGCGTGGATTATTCGGTAAAGAATGGGGTCGCGCATGAGCATATTGGGGTGCGCCATATCTATCTTGGCCCTTAGCACCCTGCTGCCATCGGGGAACTCACCTGCACGCATACGTGCAAACAGGTCGAGGTTCTCATCAACAGAACGGTTGCGGAAAGGGCTGTCCTTACCGGGTTGGGTTACAGTTCCTCTGTTTAAACGCATCTGCTCCTGGGGCTGATCGTCAACGTAAGCCAGATCCTTCTTTATTAGCTCCTGTGCCCACAGGTATAGCTGCTCAAAGTAGTCGGAGGCGTAAAGCTCTTCGGCCCAATCGAAACCCAACCATTTAATATCCTCCTTAATGGAATCGACATACTCTACATCCTCCTTTGTGGGATTTGTATCATCGAACCGCAGGTTGGTTTTGCCGCCAAACTTTTGAGCCAGCCCAAAGTTTAGGCAGATTGACTTAGCATGCCCAATATGCAAGTACCCATTGGGCTCTGGAGGGAACCTAGTAAGCACCCTACCATCATGCTTGCCCGATTTTACGTCCTTCTCAATAATCTCTTCCAAAAAGTTGCGAGCTTTCTCGCCGGCCTCATTCACATTCACTTTTTCAGTTTCCATTTGCATTGCGGTTTATTCAGAATGGCAAAATTAGAAAATTGCCTATAATAATTTGATTCGCAACGCTTTTTTTTGGCTATATAGTTTGCCAACGTTTTAATTGTTGACGATTAGCCGAATAATACGATTCGCTTGAAATGATAAGTTGAAATAATTTGAGTTATTTTGTGGCGTAAACCCAAAACGTAAGCAGATGAACATTATTGAACTCGAGAATATGGAGTTTCGTGGCTACCATGGATGCTACCGCGAGGAGCAGGTGGTGGGCAACCAATTCATGGTAAACCTTAGGCTCGAAACCTCATCGATGGTAGCCTCCGAAACCGACCAGATACATGATGCGCTAAACTATCAGCAGGCATATAACCTGGTGAAGAAGGAGATGGCAACCCCGTCGCACCTGCTCGAGCACGTTGGCAAGCGCATCCTCGATGCGCTTTTTGCCGAGCTAGAACTTTTGGAGAGGGCAACGGTTAAGGTCTCGAAGCTTAATCCACCCATGGGTGGAAAGATGGACAGGGTGAGCGTTACCCTAACGCGACAAAGATGATGGGTGCGATACAATTTCGAAAGTGCCCTGCGTGCGGGGCTGTGTTCGAATGCCATAGCCAAACCGGTAATAGGTGTTGGTGTATGGACATTATACTTGCTGAAAGTCAGCTGGAATATATCAGAAGGAACTACAATGGCTGCCTATGCCCAGAATGCCTAAAGACACTTGCAACATCAAATAAGTTGGAGAAAAGCAATAAATAGCAGCATAATTACGATTGGGGTTTGGAGATTTAGAAAATTTTGTAACTTTGCAGTCCGTAAAAAACGGTCTCGTGGCCGAGTGGCTAGGCAGAGGTCTGCAAAACCTCGTACAGCGGTTCGAATCCGCTCGAGACCTCAAAGTAAACGCATACCAGAGCAATTTGGTATGCGTTTTTTTGTTTAAGAAATAATTGTTATATAATACCCACAACCACATCGTTACAGTTACATAAAAGCAAAAAAGGTATCTTGTAATTGCTATTCAGATCAATTTGGCGTATCAACCGGTTTTTTAAGCTTTTGATCAGCACAGCTGTTAATATGGTAAAGGGTTATTTTAATTACACAATTATTGCTAATTTTGCTTACTCTATCTACTCTCCCGCAAAAATGCACTGTGGGTTACCGGGCGAAGCTGTACCAGCCCATCAATAAAATAAAATCTTATTTATCTGTTAATGAACAACGAAGACATCCGTTGGAAGCAACGATTCGAAAATTTTTCGAAAGCATTTAGTCAGCTTGATGAAGCGATTTATCCCGTCATTGCGAGCCTGCCTATGCAGGCAAACGGCAGGCAGGCAAAACGAAGTGGAGCGAAGCAATCTGTAAAACTCATAGCCCATTATGAAATATGGAGGTTACATATACATACTAACTAATAAGAATAACACAGTTTTATACACAGGCGTAACCAGTAACCTACAGAAAAGATTAGCGGAGCATAGGGAAGGAATCCATATTAACGCATTCACCCGCAAATACAACTGTCACAAGTTGATTCACTTTGAGGGTTTCAACCGAATTGAGGATGCCATTGCTAGAGAGAAACAGATTAAAGGTGGCTCAAGGGCAAAGAAGGAGGCCCTAATTAACTCTAACAATCCAAATTGGAACGATCTAACCGACTTGGTTGATGAGTAGTTACGTTGACCTAACAGATTGACTACGTCGAACTACGCTGCGCTTCGGTTACTTCATCCGCCGGCTGGCGGATTCGCAATGAAGGAAAAAACTTGTGACGAATAACAGACCCGTAAACAGATCGCTTCGTCAGCAAAAACCGCTCTCCTGCCTACCGCCTGTCTGCCGCCTGCCTGCCGGCAAAGGCAGGGCAAAGGCAGGGCAAAGGCAAGGCAAAGGCAAACTCGAGATGACGTATGGATCTCAACGAATATTATTAAAACTAAATCAGAATTACCGTGAGAATTAAACCACTAATCATAATGCTAGCCGTTGCCATGGCATTCGCCTCATGCAACCGCAGGGCACAGCTACTATATATGCAGGATATTAGCATTATGCAGGATGCACCATTTGTTACTCCCCCTACCTACCGGCTTAAACCGGGCGATGTGCTGTACATTCAGCTGGTAACCCCCAGCCCCGAGATCAGCCAGATGTTTAACAATCCATCAGGAATTCAGTACTTCGGTCAGAACCGCGACGAGGCCTCGCTGTACCTACAGGGCTACAGCATCGATGGCGAGGGTAACATTAATCTGCCATTCCTTGGAAAAACTGCTGTGGGTGGACTAACCATCCAGGAGGCGCAGGAGGCAGTGCAGCAAAAAACCGAGCTCATGTACAAGGAAGCATCGGTAATTGTGAAGATGGCCAACTACAAAATCACCCTGCTGGGTGAGGTACGCAGACCTGGCAATATCCGCAACTTCAACGATAATATCAACATATTTGAGGCGCTGGCCAATGTGGGCGACCTAACCGAGAATGGCGACCGCCGCAACGTGCTGGTGGTTCGCTCGTCGAGCGATGGGAATAAAACCATCAGGCTAAACCTCAACGACCGTTCCGTGCTATCATCTGAGGCTTTTTACCTGCTCCCCAACGATGTGGTAATAGTTGAACCCATAGGCAACAAGGTATTCCAAATGAACCTACCCTACGTTAACCTAACGCTATCATCGATTAGTACGATTATACTGCTTTATAACTTTATAACTCGGCTGTAAGAGTTGCGGGTTACGAGTTCCGAGTATGCAAAGGATAAAAAGTTGCTCATAGAATGAAAGTTGAAAAGTTTGAAAACCTCGAAATCTGGCAAGAAGCCAGGGGTCTTTGTAAGTACATATTTTCGTTAACAACGAAAGAACCCTTTTCCAAAGACTACAAACTCCGTGATCAAATACATGGCTCTTCCGGATCAGTAATGGACAACATAGCAGAGGGTTTTGAGCGTGATGGAAGAAGAGAGTTTATACAATTTTTAAGCATAGCTAAAGGATCATGTGGAGAGACTCGATCTCAGTCTTTTCGTGCGTTTGACTTTGGCTATATTCAGCAAGAAGAGTTAAATAATCTAATCGATCGTACAGAACGACTTGGAAAAAGAATTGGCAGTTTTATTAACTACTTAAAAAAGTCAACTATTAAGGGAAGTAAGTTCGACTGACACAACCCGTAACCCGCAACCCATAACTCGCAACCCGTAACCCGCAACCCATAACTCGTAACCCATAACTCGTAACCCATAACTCGTAACCCATAACCCATAATATGGAAACTCAAAATTCATATCCAAATATTCCCGAGGAAACTCTCGATCTAAAACGCTACTTCTTCCTATTCCTGAGCAAGTGGTACTGGATAGCTATCTGCGTATTTGCAGGGCTGTTTGTGGCATACCTGGTGAACCGCTACTCCGAGCAGGTTTACTCCGTTAAGGCATCACTCCTGGTGGGCAATGCCGATGGCCGTAAGGTGGGCCAAGGGGTTCAAAACCTTATGCGCGAGATGAACATTATGCAGGATAGGAAACGGATTGAGAACGAGATAGGCGTACTTCAATCATATACTTTGACACGAACCGCCATTGAAGAACTACCTGATTTTGACGTCACTTACGTAGGCGTTGGTCGTAGAGGTATCGCTGAATTAAAGTATTACAATCGTTCGCCCTTTGTTGTTAATATTGATACAACTGAAATTAATGCCATTGGATATCCAGTAAATATAAATATTCTATCAAATAATGAGTATGAATTGGATTTTGATGATGGTACCCCCCAAAAAAGAATCCGTTTTGGTGAGAAGTACCATGATCACCGCTTTGCATTTACTATAACCCTAAGGGAACCCGATACTTTTGAGCTTAGCCGGCAAAGCAACAAGTACTATTTCATAATCAATAGTTCCCACTCCCAGGCCATTGCCTATATGAAGAAGATAGCCATTGAGCTAAACGATAAGCAGGGTAGCCTGCTGTCGCTAAGCACCAGTGGCTACGTGGCCCAGCAGGAGGCCGATTTTCTGAATAAGCTCATGGAGGTGTATATCCGCCTCGACTTGCAGGAAAAATCGCTAACAGCCGAAAACACCATTGATTTTGTTGAGGGGCAGCTAAGAGGCATATCCGACTCGCTACGCAAAGCCGAGCTCCTTCTTCAAAATTTCAGAACGGGCAAGGGCATTATCGACCTAAGCACCGAGGGGCGTACCCTCCTTGAGCGCCTTGAGGCGCTTTACGCCGAGAAGAATGCGCTAAGACTTCAACTTGAGTACTTCGAGTACCTCGAGAACTACCTGAAAACCAAGAAAGACCTCAAGGGGTTGGTTGCTCCCGCCACCATTGGATTGGATGATGCCAGCATTGCTGCCATTGTGAGCGACCTAAACCAGCTTACCATGGAGCGCGACGGGCTACTCATGACGTTACGCCCCGACAACACCCGCGTGCTGGCCATCGATCAGAATATCAACAGCCTAATTGAGCTCCTTTTCGAGAAGCTGGAGGGCATGCGTAAGGTGAATGGGATACGGATTAGGGAACTCGACCGCCGTGTGGCCGAGCAGGAACAGCAGCTGCGTCTACTTCCCGTAACCGAACGGGAGTTGGTAAACATGGAGCGCATGTTCAATATCCACGAGAAGTTTTACACCTACCTCATGGAGAAACGCATTGAGGCGGGTATTGCAAAAGCCTCCAGCGTGTCGGACAATCGCATAATTGACGAGGCCAGAGCCGATATGGCAATAGTAACAAAGCCCAACCGCAAGATGAACTACATCATGGGCTTTATTATCGGGCTACTTATTCCCGTTGGGTTAATCCTGATATTCGATCAGCTTAACAACTCAATACAGGATCCAGCTACCATATCAAAAAAAACAAGAATTCCCATGCTGGGAACCATTGGACATAACCCTTACGAGAGTTTTCTGCCGGTTTACAATAAGCCCAAATCGTCGTTTACCGAATCGTTTAGGGCGCTACGAACCAACCTCGACTTTATGCTTTGCGAGAACAAGTGCAAGGTGATACTGATATCATCGACCATTAGCGGCGAGGGAAAATCGTTTGTGGCATCGAATCTGGCCATTAGCATGGCTATGCTGGGTAAAAAGACGCTAATCCTAGGGCTGGACTTGCGCAAACCCAAGGTTCACAGCATGTTCGGTGTAGATAATGCAAAGGGGATGAGCACCTATCTAATAGGGCGCGACAATTTGGAATCGGTTATTGTCCCAACCAATATCACAAACCTATCCATTATCCCATCGGGGCCCATCCCTCCAAACCCTGCTGAACTTTCGGCCAGTGATAAGTTTGAAAAATTGATAGAGGAGCTGCGTAATCAATACGATATGATTGTGATTGACTCTCCCCCCGTGGCCGTGGTTACCGATGCGGTGCTAATTAGCCGTACCTGCGATACCACCCTGTTTGTGGTGCGCCACAGGTACACCTCGGTTAATGCCCTCGATTTAGTAGACGACCTTACCAAGAATAAAACCATTACCAATCTGGCCATTGTGCTCAACGACTTTAAGAAACCCAAGGGATACGGGTATGGATACGGATATGGATATGGCTATGCATATAATTATGGCTATAGCTATGGACAGCAGTACGGGCAGGGCTACTACACCGATGAGGAGAATGGCAGTAAGGTGTCGGGTTTTTTCAGGAGGTTCTTTGAATAAAAAGCAATCTATAAATAATATGCGAACTTCTCTATTATTAGTAACAATCAACCAAATGATTATAATTAGTTCGAATTTATTTTTGAAAACCTTTGAAGCAATTTAATATTTAATGATTGCCATTGTTTTTATATCATTCATTTTAGTCGCATTAACGGCTTCTTTAGTCAATAAGAAAAGTTCATACATCTTAAGTTTCTTTTTGGTCTACACCCCTTTGCTACCTACATTACTGAGACAAATTGGAATAGAGGGAGGTTCTCTTTTAACTCGTTATTTATTTTTAATATTTGTTTTAGTAATTATTAAACGAAATTGGAATTTTTCAATTACACTTATAAAAAACAATATAGTTATTTATGCAATTATACTACTAATAACTTCAATGATTGTTTTTAACATTTTGTCAGACAACAGTCTAGACCCCCTTGTGAATGAGTTTCAATTTTACTCATTTGCTTATTGCTTTGTTCCTTTTTTTTTGATAATTTTTCTATTAAATAGTCCAAAGTTTTTAATCGACTTTGTTAATTCAATACCCTATTGGGGAATTTTATTTGTTTCAGTTTTTATTCTGTTTTTTGATTTTCAAAGCATTGACTATGGAGACAGGTTTACTTTTGTACAGGTAACCGGTTTCGACACAATTGCCTCGTCAAGAATTTTTGCAATATCTCTCATCGCTTCATTCATACTTATTTTAAAAAAGAAAAAGTTAAATATTTACCTGCTTATTTCTGCAATACTAAGTTTGTTGTTCTTACTAATAGCTGGCCAAAGAGGAACTTTAATTGGTGTAGTGCTAGGCTTCACCATTTTTGGTTATTTTAACCTTAGTAAAAAGAATCTACCCTCTATGTTTATTTCAATTTCAGCCCTTATTTTATTATTCTATTTTCGAATAATTGATCTAAGCAGTTTTCAAGTATTTGAACGATTATACGAATTGGAAAATTATAAGGAGTTTGATAGGTTTCAAGACTATTTTACAACCTGGGAAATATTCAAGAATAATTCCTTCTGGGCAGGAGAAGGTTCATATGGCTATTTTTTTATAACTGAAAGAGATTACCCCCATAATATTTTATTGGAGAGTATGGTTGATTATGGTTTGTTAGGGTTTATTTCAATGTTATCAATAATTTCAATTGGATTATATTATTCAATATATCTTTTGCGAGGGAAGAGTATTATTTATGAATATAAAATTATTGCAAATATTTGGATTATGCTTTTAGTTTCCGTTCTAGTTAGTGGGAACATTGTGAATAATGCAATATTTTTCATCTTCACCGGAATTTTAGTTATATCTCGTGCTCTTACTAAAGCCTATGAACCAGCACGTAAACTCAGGCTTCAAAAAGCCAAGAATCCGACAATAAGCCTATTAAACACGACCACATAATATGCAAAGGGATCTACAAAAGAAATCGGTTAAGGGGGTTGTCTGGAATTTGCTAGAGAATGCTTCTTCATACCTAATAAGATTCACTATTGGTATTATCCTTGCTCGATTACTTACTCCTGCTGACTATGGCTTAATTGGAATGACCGTTATTTTCTTCTCCATTGCAGAAGTTTTAGTTAACAGTGGTTTTGGGCAGGCCTTTATTCAAAAGAAGGATGCAGACGAAAAGGATGCTAACACTGTTTTCTTAACAAACTTCATAATTAGCCTACTAATTTATTTTGTTTTATGGATAAGCGCCCCATTTATTGCTACCTTCTTTAATCAAGTAATCCTTACTAAACTAATAAGGGTAATGTCAATTGTTGTTGTTATCAATTCTCTCAATATTATACAACTTGCCATTATAAGAAAAAATCTAGAGTTCAAAAAAAAAACATTACTAACATTTGGATCGTCTATAGCATCTGGAATTATTGGTATAGTTTGCGCTTACAAAGGCCTAAGCGTTTGGAGCCTTGTTGTCCAACAAGTTTCTAATAGGTTGTTTGTATGTATTGGTTTGTATTTAACTTCAAGGTGGCAGCTTCGCTTTAGCTTCTCCTACTCCTCCTTTAAAACTATGTTTTCGTATGGCTCATGGTTGTTATTAACCAATATCACAATTAAAATTTTTGATAACTTATATAGATTTGTTATTGGAAAGTTTTTTCCTGCAAGCGACTTAGGGTTCTATGATAGGGGACATCAATTCCCAAGTATGATCTACCAACAGTTCTCTTGGTCTGTGGGTGCTGTTGCTTTCCCTGTATACTCTAAACTCCAAGGTAATAATATAGAGCTAGAACATTCACTAGGGCGGTTTGTAAAATATTCATCCTTTATTACTTTACCCTTACTCGCCGCCTTATTCATTGTTGCCGACCCATTTGTACGCATACTCCTTACAGATAAATGGGCGGGTGCTATTCCTTATATAAAGCTTTACTGCTTAATTGGAATGGTTGTGCCAATATACAATTTTCTTACTCAATACATTGAGGCAATTGGTCATACAAAAGCTAATTTCAGATTTACACTTATACTAAATTTTTTCAGAATAATTAATATAATAATAAATATTAAAACTAGCATAGTGGCAATTTTAGTTGGTGAACTTATTATTAGAATTACAGCTTTAGTTTTAATTTCTGCTTTTTCTAAAAAAATTATTGGATTTTCATTTTTCAAAACTATATTAACACTGCGAACTTTATTATATAGCCTGCTCTTATCTCTTGCATGTGGTCTAATAATTTCAGAATTATTAAAATCTAATTTGTATATTAATTTTTTTGCGTCCAGCTTAATTACAATTACAACGTATATCGTAACGCTCTATTATATTGACAGGAATGTTGTAGAAGGAGTTATAAAGTTTTTGAAAAGAAAATAATCAAAGTTTATTGAGCTTTTGTAAACCAAAAGAAAATATTTTGATGAGTATGTCCATTTTTAATATATGTGCTAACCCTAAACCACTCCTTTAATGGAGGAATAATAATGTGTCGATTAATATGGAAAAGTCATCATGTGAAAACCAATCAAATCGAATTATAATGTTCAACAAATACACAATATTATTTAAAGACATTTTTTCATATATATAACGAAATAGAAAATTTGCAAATAAATTGAACAAAATGAGAAGTGCAAAAAAACTACTATATCTTGCAACCTATAATCAAAACACAGAGCCTGGTGTGCACTTTAAGGTTCAAGGTTTTGTTCAAGCTGCCAGAAATAATGGATTTAATACAGAAATTTTTCACCGTCCCCAAAAACAGCTAAAAAGTATACTTGCCTTAATGTTAACTCTAATTAAAACTGATGCAAAATTTATTATAATTCGCAGTTTAAATCTTTCAAATATCTACGCTATACCCTTTCTTGTAATTGCCAGATTACAAGGAAAATACTTGTGTTTAGATGTAGCTACCCCAAGAAAAGCAGCCTTTCATGAAATTTACGAGAAAAGAAGAGGCTCTTTTAAAAAATTCACATTTGTTCTAATGCATTACCTAAATGGCCCCTGGACAATGTGGCCATACAATAAAGTAATACAATATGGTGAGGAGGGGGCGTATTCTTTATTTGGAAATAGAAAAAGAACTATTTATCTGGGAAATGGTATTGACTTAAACAGGATGCCCTTAAGAAAGAAAAACTATGTTTGGCCCGATAAATACTTAAACCTTGTTGGTGTAGGAAATATTTCAGATTATCATGGATTTGATAGGATAATCAGGGCGCTTTACCAATGGAATTTTGCCGATGAAATCAAATATAAAGTAAAGTTTACTATTATTGGTGAGGGAGATTACCTCGAAGTTCTTAAAGACTTAGTAACTAAATTAAATCTTGAGAAATTTGTCTGTTTTGAGGGACAACGAGACAGCGATTATATTATTAAAAGCTATTCAGAATCACACCTTGCTGTTAGCTCCTTGGGGCTGTTTAGGATAAACCTCAATGTCTCTGGAGTACTTAAGGCCAGAGAGTACTGTTTAGTTGGAATTCCTTTCATTGCTTGTGGTAAAGATGTTGATTTCCCAACCGAATTGCCATTCAGGATGATTGTGAGTAATGACGAGTCTATAGATGATATTCTGAAAGTTTTTGAAAAATTTGACAGGGTTACAAATACATTTACCGACGAAGAGATAAGAAATTATGCATTATCCAATCTATCGTTTGAAACACAATTTAAAAAAATCGGGATCTAATCTTTTTTATCCACACTTTTAATAACAGAATAATTGAAGATACTAATTTTTATAAACACCCTAACCCTTGGAGGGGCTGAGCGTCAGGTAGTCCAAGATGCTAATGCCTTAGCAAATAGAAACCATACGGTGACTGTATGCTTTGGCGTAGAGGGTCCACTTATAGAGCACATTAACCCTTTAGTAAAAACTGTTAACCTTCGAACAAAGTCACAGCTTACTGCATTTGTAAAGTTGTATCGCATAGTAAAGCGGCAAGATATTGATGTTGTGCTATCACATGGCTTTTGGGCAAATAAAGTGGCTGCACTGGCCTGTCTTCTTTCAAACACAAAACTTTTTACATTTGAGCATGGGTTGGGTTTATGGCGTAAGTGGTATCATATTGCATTATCAAAAATGGTGAGTTTCAAATCAAGTGCTGTTGTAACGTGCTCGTATGAAAACAAAAGACAGAAAATATACAGAGAGAAGATTTCAGAAAAAAAGCTAATTGTGATTCACAACTCTTTTGATAACCAAAAAATTAGCCGAGAGATTGCAAAAGAGGAGGATGGTGATAAATTTAAAATTGGATTTGCTGGTAGGTTTAATAAAGTTAAGCAGCTTCATCTGTTAGTTGAGGTTGCCTTGATAATGCAGAAGAAAGGATATGACTTTCAATTTATATTACTTGGTAGTGGCACCGAGAAAGAAAACCTTGAAACCCTAGCAAAAGATAATGGCGTTATAGATAATTTTGTTTTCCATGGATACGTACCCAACCCGTATGATTTTCTTCCCAATTTCGATTGCTTTGTACTTCCTTCGTTAAGAGAAGACTTCTCACTTGCTCTACTAGAGGCATCATATGCGGGTTTACCTTGTGTAGCATTTGATGTTGGAGGTAATAAAGAGATTGTTGAAGACAACCAAACGGGGTATATTATTACCCCATTCGACACGAACCAGATGGCATTTAGGATTATTGATATGATCAATAATCCTAAAAGAACAAAAGAGATGGGACAACGGGCAAGAAAAAAAGTGCAAAATAGCTTTTCTATCGAAAAAAGGGTTGAAAACCTTGAAAACCTTATACTCCCTTAAAGCAACCATTTAAAAATTAAAAAAGCTATGTATGTAGTAATGCTCCATAGCATTGGTAACGATAAAAGCCCATGGTACTGGCACTGGCTCTCGGTTTCAATTGAACACTTTGAAACCCTTTGCCAATTTTTAGTTGATAATAACTACACCACACATTTCCTGAACGAATGGTACGAATACAATACCGTAGCGCGCAAGAAGGATTCCAAAAAACTTGTGCTAACATTCGACGATGGATATCTCGACAATTGGGTTTATGCTTACCCCATACTTAAAAAGTATGGACTAAAAGCTACCATTTTTATTAATCCTGAATTTGTTGATCCAAGCGAAAATGCTAGAAGAAATTTAGAAGATGTATGGGAGGGTAAAACGGACGAAAACCAACTCGAAACTTTGGGTTTTTTGAACTGGCCCGAGATACAAGCAATGGACGTTAGCGGGGTTATCGATATCCAGTCGCATAGTATGAGCCATAACTTTTATTTTAAATCAAATAAAATTGTTGATATATACACAGGTCAACCTAATTACGAATGGATAGCTTGGTTTACCCATCCCGAAAGAAAACCCTATTATATCACCGAAAATCAGACTGATCTTATCCCAAGGGGCTATCCAATATTTGAGAATGGTCGTGCACTGGGACTTCGGAGGTATTTTCCCGATAAGCAGCTTGTTGAGACGGCAATAAAAATATATAATCAACAAGGTAAACCCAAGCAGGAAATAATTAATGAACTGCAGATTCTAGTTGAGAAATTTCCAGGAAATTTTGAAACAGATACGGAACAGGAGAAACGTTACCGATACGAAATATTCGAAAGCAAGCGCATTCTCGAGAAAAAGTTAAACAAACAAATCGATTACCTTTGTTGGCCTGGTGGCGGGTATAATGCTTTAAGCTTAAAACTTTCGGTAGAGGCAGGATATAAAGCCTCAACATTTGGTTCGTCCGAACGACATAAAACAATCGATTATAAGAAGGAATACAAACGTATTCCTCGGTTTGGATTAGGTTCATTTATAAACCTTAATGGAAATTACGTTTATGCCAAGAATAAGAAACACCTAGTTAATATGGTTAAAGCACGCACAGGTGACTGTATTATGCGCCTATGGCTAAAGTTCAACAAGGAATTGAAAAAGATATTGTATATATAGACAATCAAAATGCGTAACTTTTTTATTAAAAATATTGCTTTTCCCTTTGTTGACTATTCAAAAAATCAAATGGTTAGAAGATATCTTGATATATATCTCAAATTATTAGAAAAAGGGCCAAAAGATATTGTTGACTACCAAAATAAGAAAATTCAAGACTTAGTAAACCATGCATATAATAACACTAAATTTTATAATGAACTATTTAACAGCAATAAAATAAAGCCTTCTGACATTCAATCGAAAGAAGATTTACAAAGAATACCACCGTTAACGAGAGAAGTTTTACAAACACGATATGACGATTTAATTGATAAAAAGAATATATATAAAAAGATTTATAAAGGTTCATCGAGTGGTTCTACCGGGCAAGCAGTGTTTTACTTGCATGATGAATTTGGTAGTAGTGCTGGTATTGCAGCTCACTATTTAGGTTGGCATTTAGCGGGTTATAGGTTCGGAGACAAAGGTCTGCATATTTGGGGAAATCCTGCTGTTGTAAAAAATGTATGGAATAAGCCCTCATCAAAGTTGAAAAGTTGGATGTTTAACCACTTTAAATTTCCTGCGTACAGGCTAACCGAAGAAAGTAGTTTTGATGAATTGGTAGACTTGCTCGTTAAAAAGAAGTTCGATTTTATTGATGGCTATACAAATGCTATATTCCTTCTAGCTGATTACTTGGATAAGAATAACATTACTTTAAAAGGTATTAAATACGTTTTAACCACAGCAGAGAACTTACATGACTATCAAAAAGAGTTAATTGAAAAAAGAATAGGGCCGGTATTTGACGAGTTCGGATGTGGTGAGATAATGGGAATAGCCTACCAGAATAAATTTAATAATCAGTATGCCATAATTGACCCCCATGTTGCGGTTGAATTCGAAACTATGACTAAAACAGATGATGGTAGCCACCCTCTAATAATTACTGATTTAGACAACAGAATTATGCCCCTTATCCGATATAAAAATGGAGATATGGGTACTCAAAGTCCCCATTTTGAGGATACAAATCTGCCTCTTAGCACTATGACTACTGTAAGCGGAAGAACTTCTGACATTATTGAACTTCCTAATGGGGGGCGTTTAGTAGTTCCTAGTTTTTTTGGAAGTGTTTTGTTGAAGGAGATTACTAGTATCAGGCAATATCAGATAGAGAAAGTCGCATCCGATAAACTTATAATAAAACTTGTGGTTAAAGAACAGCTTTCTACAAAAGATGAATTAACGCTTAAAAATGCTCTTGATGAATATCTCGCTGGGCAAATTAGTTATGAAATTAAAGTTGTTGATTATATAGCCGTAAGCCCTAACGGGAAGTTCAAACTTTTGATAGATAAAACAAAGTTATAATTGACATATGGCAGGCATTGCTGGCATAATTTCCAAGAAAAGAACTAACACACAATATGATGCGGCATTGTGCAGAATGCTCGATAAGCTTAGGTTTGATGGCAATCAGGTGTCTAATAAATTCGAGAGTCCTACGGTATGCTTTTGCAATGTGGTGCCCATAGCACAAACCGATAATATCAACTTTATTCACGATAAAGAACACGATGTATTTTGCGTGGTTGATGGTTTTGTTTTTGTTAGCGAAGAGGAAAGAGAATTATTGAATAAAGACAATAGCATCTCTGCCGATTTGTCTAATCACAAACTAATCCCAATCCTATATAAGCGATACGGGCAAGATATAGTAAACCATTTAACGGGTAATTACAATATTTTTATATACGACAGGCCGCAAAAAACCTTACTGCTTTTTAACGATAGGTTTGGTTACCTTCCGCTATACATTTACGAAGATGATAATATTTTAGTATTTGCATCAAAAATTGAGTCAATCCTTGCATCGGGTCTAATGGGTAACATTGATTTTGACCAAACAACAATAGCCGAACATCTTTTCTTTAACTATCCCATATCAGACCACACCTACATCAAGAATATTTACACTTTACCCGATGCGAGCATAGTTCAGATTAATGATCAGGTAATAACCAATAGGCATTATTGGGATGTATCTGAACTTTTTGGTCTAGACTCATTAAACAAACAACAAAGTATTGAGGCAATAGACTCTGGCTTAAAAGTCGCCCTTGATAAATTTTTTGATGTCAGCAGCAATCCTATCAACTTTTCATTAACCGGTGGGTGGGACAGTAGGGTTGCACTATCCTATTTACTACCCAAGTACACCAGCCGCTTCAAATCCTACTCATTTGGTGCACCAACTGCACCCGATATCACTATACCGCAGCATATTGCAAGTTCAGAAGGTTTTAGCTATTCACCTTTCTTGCTCGACCAACAATATCTCGACAATCACTTTTTGGAGGATGCCAAAAACACCATAATGCTTTCCAGCGGCACAAGGAATTACAAGAGAACCCACTATGTGCATACAGTAAAACAAATTGGACAAAATTCACCTTGGCTTCTAACGGGTATTTTTGGCGATGAGATATTGAAGGTGGGTAAACCACAGGGTGGTGCTGTAATCTCCAAAAATGCGGTTGACCTTATTGCCACAAATTTTAATATTTCTAATACCCTGCATCGGTTTGTTCAAACAGATATCATTAATCTTTTTGGAGATGATAGAAGTAATATAATAAATGAACTTGAACGTCGACTTTCGGCATTTAGCAAAAGGTTTAGCCAATACACAACGCTAGGCGAGAAGTATTTTGCTTTCCGTTTTTCTGTAAACCTAAGGAAGTATTTTGGAAACGAGGTTAATAGCTACAATGATTTTGTATGGTGCTACTCGCCATTTATCGATTTCGATCTTTTAAAATCATTTGCCAGAACAAAATACATGGTATCGCGCTTCGATTTTGTTAAACCTAAGTTGGCATTGCAGGCTCAAAGCTCATGGCTATACTATGAGTTGACTCGTCGCAACAAAGTTTCACTAACCAAATATCAGAGTTCTAGGGGGTTTTCGATGAGGGATACTTCTTCCTTGTTTGGTATGTTAAAGATTATATACAAAAAAAGAATACTCAAAAAGTTTTCACAGAATCCTGATGTCTTTAGCACCAAAACACTTAATGACACATTTAATAATTTAATAATTGGCGAGCAAAAGAATAATCCTTTTTTAATCAACGAAAATACTCATATTTCAAAGGAGGATCACCTCTCATTGTTTTACTGGTGTAATAATATCAAAGAGTTATATTCTTAAAATCCGCATCATTAATCGTTAAAACTTATCTACAAAACCACTCAAAAAAGTAAAGTGAATATTCTTTTTGTAACAAGCGGAAATTCAAAATATCACAATATTATGCCTGCCTTTATTCGTTCGCAGGCAAATTCCCTTATTAAGGAAGGTGTTGATTTGGATTTTTATCAAATTAAAGGCAAAGGAGTTAAAGGGTATTTAAATAATGTTGCCCCTCTAAGAAATAAAATAAGAAGCAGAAAATTTGATATTATTCATGCCCACTATGGGTTTTGTGGGGTTATTTCAGTCCTTGCTCGACAGAACGAAAAGATTATAGTTTCCTTTATGGGAGAATCCGAGTTTGTTCCCGATCAAGAGAATCGATATAATCCAATAATCTGGTTAACGGTATTTTTGCACCGATTTTTCGCTCGTTTCCTTTTTGATTATTCTATCTTTAAATCTTCCAATCTATCTCGCTTTGTTAAGGGCATACAAAGCAAATCTAGCATCCTTCCAAATGGAGTTAATTTAGATTTGTTTAAACCATTGAAAAAAGAATCTGCCCGAAAATATTTAAAATTACCTACAGATAATAAAATTATACTTTGGATTGGTAATACAGATAGGAAAGTCAAGGGATTTTCAATTGCAAAAGAGGTAATGTCAAAAATTAAAATGAAATATCCTAACATTCATTTTCTATACATTAATGGCATACCCAACGAATTGCTCTATTATTATTATAATGCTGCAGATGTATTTCTATTGACATCATTAAGCGAAGGTTCACCAAACGTCATTAAGGAAGCAATGGCCTGCAACACCCCGATTGTTTCTACTCCTGTTGGTGATGTTCCTTACCTGTTTAAAGAAACTCGAGGTTGCTTATGTACGAGCAGTTTTAACCCACTGGAAATCTCAGAATTGCTTATTGAACTTCTAGAAAAGGACGTAAAATCAAACGGAAGGTGTCGTCTTCTTGATTTAGGCTTGGATATAAATTCAGTAGCAAAGAGGTTAGTTACGATATACACTAGGCTAATTATTAATTAAAGGATGAATATTTTAATAGAGGTTGGCCATCCCAACGATGTGCACCAGTTTAAACATCTTTATATTGCCCTTATAGAAAAGGACTGCGACGTGCTTTTTCTGGCAAAAAAAAAGGATATTGTAATTGAGTTAATGGATGCATACAAATTGCCATATAAAGTTTTTGCCAAAACACCTAATGGGTTAATGCGTAAACTGCTTACTATTCCGTTGTTCAATCTAAAGTACTTTTTGTTAGCAAATAAATTTAAACCCAACATAATTCTTAGCCGAAACTCGCCCCATAGCGCTCACTATGCCTTCTTAAAAGGAATACCTCATTTCGGTTTTGCCGATACCGAAAACTCAGGCTTTGCCGACAAACTTGCCGTTCCATTTATCAAGTATTTTTTCACATCAACATCCTACCGTAAAACATTTCCCCGATATCATTTTCGATATCCTGGCTATATTGAAACCTGGTACCTGCATCCCAGAAGGTTTTCTCCCAATCCATCCGTTTTAAAAATGTTAGGAGTTGACGAGGGCGAGAAGTTTTTTATACTTAGGTTCGTATCGTGGCAGGCTCATCACGACAGGGGGCTTACAGGACTTTCCGATGAGTTTAAGATAAGGCTCGTTAATCTCTTATTAGAGTACGGAAAGGTTTTCATCTCATCAGAAAAACCGTTGCCATTAGAACTTGAACAGTATAGGTTCTCATTATCCCCACAGTATATGCACGATGCGCTTTACTATGCGTCCATTTTCTATGGCGAAAGTGCTACTATGGCCTCAGAGTGTGCTATGATGGGAACTCCAGCTTACTTTTTAGATCCAATTGGTAGAGGTTATACCAGTCAGCAAGAAAATTTATATGGATTGGTAAATAACTATAGCACCACAAGTGATGCAATTGAAAGTTCTTTAATATCACTTCACAAAGAATTGAAAAATTTAATTAAAACTAGAGAGAATGCAATTAACCTCAATCAGTTACTAGATGAGGTAATTGATCCTATCTCTTTCTGTACTTGGTTAATAATTAACTTCCCGGCAAGTATGAAAGAAATTATTAATAATCCTGACAAAATAAAATCATTTAAATGAGCGAGATAACTAGGGGCGCAATAATTATTGAGGGCCATGTACAGGGATTAAGCAACGTTCGCTCCCTTGGTGAAATGGGGGTTCCTGTTTTTGTGATTGATAAAAACGATTGTATTGCAAGGTATTCAAAGTTTTGTAGGAAGTTTTTTCGTTGCCCCGACTATTACTCGGAAGAATTTGTAGACTTTTTAGTTGGGTTAGCCAAAAAAGAGGCCATAAGCGAATGGTTGCTTCTTCCATCCAATGACCATGCGGTTTACAATATTTCAAAAAACAAAAAACAATTAGAGAAATACTATAAAGTTGTTACACCAGATATAGAGATTGTAGAAAGAATTTACGACAAGGTTAGCTTGCTTGAAGTTTCACAAAGAGCTGGAGTTCCCATTCCGTCTACCCAATGCTTCATACAAATAGATGAACCCGTTGGAAAGGAATTGGCTTTTCCAATATTGACAAAAGGCCGCAATGGTTTATCGTTTTATAAAGCCCTTGGGAAAAAGGCTTTTTTAGCAAGAAATGAAAGCGAATTGAGAGAACAACTTAAAACAATTTCTGAAAAGTACTACTTAAATGGTACTTTTTCCCAAGAACTAATACCAAATGATGGCTCCAACAAGACCTTATCACTGGCAGCATTTTGTGAAAATGGAGAGATTATGTCATATTGGATGGGGGCAAAAATTCGAGAGCATCCCATCGATTTTGGTACAGCAACATATACAAGAAGTGTTTTAGTCCCCGAATGTCTTGAGAATTCTAAAATTCTTTTAAAAGAGTTAAACTACACAGGTGTTTGCGAGGTAGAGTTTTTAAGAGATCCAAGAACTAATGAGTACAAATTAATTGAAATAAATGCAAGAACCTGGCTTTGGGTCGGTCACGCACGTGCCTGTGGTGTAGATTTTGCAAAGTATGCTTACAATTTTATCAATAATATACCTACCGTTTATCCAACCAATTACAAAATAGGTTTAGGTTGGTTTAATCCATTTACTGACCTAGTTTTTTCAGTTATCGGTATCTTAAAAGGGCAGATTAAGGTAAAAGAATATATTTCCACACTATGTACAAAAAGAATCAATGCGTTATTTTATAAATCCGACAATAAGCCTGCTTTTGCATATTTATTTAAAATCTTCTTTTTTGTAACTAACAGGTAGAAAAATGGCAAACTATTCAATTCTAATAACAGGAGCATCTCAGGGAATAGGTAAATATTTGTTCGAAGAGTTTCACTGTAAGGGACATAAAGTTTTCGGGACTTACAATAAAACTCAGCCTCAGCGATACGAGGAATTCTTCTCAAAAGTAGACGTGAATAATTCAATGTCTTTAAGTAACTGGATTAGTTCAATTGCGTCCACTAGTGAAAACTTTGTGCTTATAAATTGTGCAGGAATAACTTACAATAGCTTTGCCCATAAAACTAATTTGGATGAATGGAATAAGGTTATTGATATAAACATTAAGGGAACCTTCAATGCTATTCATGCGATTCTTCCCTATATGCGTGAAAAGGGCTTTGGTAGGATTATTAATTTTTCTTCAGTTGTTGCGCAAATGGGAGTTCCTGGAACAAGCGCTTACTCAGCTTCAAAATCGGCATTATGGGGGCTAACTAAAACCTTGGCTGCTGAAAATGCCTCAAAAGGCATTACCGTTAACAGTCTTAATCTTGGATATTTTGATATCGGTATGATTAAAGATGTTCCCCAAGCAATGCTCAATAAAATAATGGAGTCAATTCCAGCAAAGGCATTGGGAAATCCAGTTAACATTTTTAATGCAGTTAGGTTTTTAATCGATTCCGATTATGTGAATGGGACACACATAGATATTAATGGAGGACTATTTTAGATGAAAGATTATTTAGAGATTAAGAAGCAGTCTCTTCCGAATCATATTGAACGTTCCTTTTTTAAGGCCTGGCGACTTACTGCTCGAGAGCATGGCTATAAGGGATTTATGGCAATGCCTCGTTTTTTATATCGCCGCACTATGGATCACTTTTGGCAGGTTCTATCACGGGTAGTCCCCTATAGCGGACTAAGGGTATGGATGCATCGCAAGCGAGGAGTTAAAATAGGCAAAGGGGTGCATATTGGGCCTATGGTTACTATTGATGATGTATACCCAAACTTTGTGATTATCGAGGATGGTGTTTCCATTGCTGGTCAGAATTTTATTTTAACCCACAATAAGCCATTGGAGTACCATAAGCATTTATCGGAAGCGATGCTTGCACCGGTGGTTATAAAAAAGAATGCATGGGTGGCAATTGGTGTAATAATACTTCCGGGGGTTACCATTGGCGAAGGAGCCATTGTCGCTTCTGGCGCAGTGGTTTCAAAGGACGTGCCTCCTAACACTTTAGTAGGTGGTGTTCCTGCTAAGGTTATAAAGGAATTTGAAATGAAGGATGGTATTCCTGTTGGTTTTAAGAAGTTATAAGATATGAGTTTAGATTTCACTTCTTGTAAGTATAAGGAAATAATTGATGCTATTTCTAAATCCGATTACGAGGTTTTAACAATTGGTGAGTATATTTCTCGCAGTCCAAAACCAGAAAAATTTATTATTATTCGGCACGATGTTGATCTTGATTCACAATACCAACTAAAATTCGCTAAGTATGAGGCTAGTGTTGGCATAAAAACGACGTATTACTTTAGGTATGTTCCGGAAATTTTTGATAGGGAGATAATTTCGAAAGTACATACCTTAGGGCATGAAGTTGGTTACCATTACGAGGTTTTAACAAAAACAAAGGGTGATATTTCTTCGGCAATGATGCTGTTTAACGAGGAACTCTCTGATTTCAAGAAAAGTTGGAACACCCAAACTATTTGCCCTCATGGCGGATCTTTTGTTGAAGGGGAAGAGGGTTACACCTTGAAAGGAATTATTAAACTAATACCTAAACTTATCAAGGGTAAAAAGGTTTTCTCGTCGTGGAGCAGCTTCGATATTTGGGATAAATACAACTTCGAAGACTATGGGATAAGGGGAGATGCCTACTACTCTATTGATTTTGAAAATATTCTTTATTTATCTGACACTGGTAGGAGCTGGGATAAACGTTTCAAAAGACTCGATAATGTAAATTCAAAAATTAATCCTCAATTTAATATCAAAAACTCAAACCAAATAATTGAGTTAATTAAAAGTAATTCTGTCAAAGGAATTTATCTTTTAGTACATAATGAGCAGTGGAAGTCAAATCTCAAGGACTGGTTTTTTTGGTATGTGGCACAGATTATTAGAAGAACAGGGAAAAAAATTATCTTTGGATATTAATGTTGATGGAAAAGACCAACACCAATGTTTGCTTTATCACTAACGATGTTGAAACCACATCGCTTTGGAATCACTGTTTGAGTGACAAGACAGGCGAAAAGGTTTTAAAGGAGGGAATGCCTCGTTTATTAGAAGCGTATAAAGAATTTGGGGTTAAATCAACCTTTTTTTTTACTGGTTACATTGCAAAGCTTTTCCCTGAGGTAGTGAGAATGATAATGCCCTACGGGCACGAGGTGGGCTGCCATGGACTTACCCACGAATCCGATAAAGCCTTTGATCGTTTGTCCCTGAATGATCAAGTTGCACATCTATCCGAATCAAAAAAGATTCTGGAGGATATTTCGGGAAAACAAGTTATTTCATTCAGAGCGCCCGCACTTAGGGTTAATAGTTTCACTCCTAAAGCATTGGAGAAAACGGGGTTTTTAATCGATAGTTCTGTTGCGCCACAGCGCTTAGATATGTTCCTGTCTTTTGGTGCAAAGGCAAAGCTTAAATGGCTTTTTGCACCAAGGTCTCCGTATTTCACCAAAACTGATAATTTGGCTAGAAAGGGAGATTCAAATATACTTGAGATTCCTGTATCCTCATTTGGTGTTCCCTATACAGGAACCGTAATGAGAATATCGCCCACATTACTCAATATCACAAGGTGTTTCTTATCCTTTGAATCAATGGTTTTTAAAAGGCCTTTACTTTTTTTGATACATCCCAATGAGCTTATCAACGAGGAAATTGTTATTAAAAATATTAAACGCCGATCAAATTCATATGTTGGTTATCTTTTAGGTGATAAATTACGATATAACCTTAAACTTAAAAACTTAGGCGCTGCTGCACAACCCCTCCTAAAAGAGCAATTATCCTACCTGAAAAATAAAAACTATAGTTTTCAAACACTCGAAAACTATTATCAAACCTTCGTCTATAAATGATTTAATATGAAACAATTAGTTAGAAAAGTTAAAATACTAGGGACAGGTTCATACCTTCCCGAAAAGATTTTCACAAATAGTTACCTCGAAACCATTATTCCAACGCAAGATCAATGGATTCAGGAGAACCTTGGAATAAAAGAACGTAGAATAGCTGCTGATAAAGAAGCAACTAGCGATTTAGCATTGCATGCTGCTGAAAGAGCAATTGAGAATTCTGGTTTAACCAAAGAAGACATCGATTTAATAATTGTGGCTACTGCCACTCCCGACAGGTTGGCTCCCTCAACCGCAGCCATTGTTCAGGACAAATTACAGGCATATAATGCAGTAGCTTTTGATATTGCAGCGGTTTGCTCTGGGTTTCTTTATGGTATGTCCGTTGCTTCTCAGTTTATTTCAAGTGGTGTTTATGATAATGTATTGGTTATTGGAGCCGATACCTTCTCAAGAATTACCGATTGGACCCGTCGCGACGCTGTTTTCTTTGGTGATGGTGCAGGAGCTGCAATCCTAACAGCTACCAATGGTGATGAAGGTTTTATTGCATTCAGACTATACACCGATGGTCGTGGTAAATCGAATTTTACCATTCCAGCCGGTGGTTCGGAAATGCCACTTAGTCAAAAAGTATTAGACAACCACTTGCAGTTTTTCCAAATGAATGGAAGGGCAGTATATGAAACCGGCACAAAGGTTTTGCCAAAAGCAATATTTCAGGTTCTGGAAGACACGGGGCTTTCCATTGATGATATCGATTTAATGATTCCACATCAACCAAGTATAAAAATTTTACAGAAGACTGCACAAATAATTGGACTACCTTTTGAGAAAGTATTTATAAATATGGAAAAATATGCGAATACCTCAGGTGGTACGATCCCAATAGCACTGGATGAAGCCATTAAGGCTGGCAGGGTAAAAAAAGGTTCCAACATTCTTTTTGCTGCAGTTGGTAGTGGTTGGACCTATGGAGCTTCAATTATTAAATGGCCTTTATAATGATTACCCCTAAATTAATGGAAAAATAACATAACATAAAAAAACTAAATCCACCAAAATTCACACCAAAATCCAGCGAAAGTGGGATAAATTAGTACTTTCCCTATACGATTGCGATGGGATGTGTAACCTATGCAAACCTTCCCTAAAAACACGATACTATAGGTATAAAGGCATTGAAGAGGAGAACTCACCTAAAAGATAGTATTGAAGAGCCCTAATGTATTTTAGGTGAAGTACTAAATGATATTTGATAGCTATGCACAAGCATTATCTACAATCTTAGGATATTGTAATGACTTTTAGTTAGGACATTTGGTCAGTATAGTGTAAAGGAGCTAGTGTGGCAAAATGTTAAAAATCTGGTTAAAAAGATAATCGTTGCACTTAACCGATGAGGAGAAGGGGCGAAAGGGCGATTTGGCGAAAAGCGATGAGGCGATGAGCTTATGATGAAAACCCTCGCATTATCGCATCACCGCACCGCGGTCTCGGATCTCGTCCTCATTTTTTGACGAGAGACGAGATCATCGCATCATCACATCATCACACTATCGCATCATCATTAGGCCTTCGGGGCATTTTTTTAAGCGACTCCATAATTTTTTCTCAAAACTTTGAGTAATTTTACTCATCACATTGAGTAAATTGCGAAAAGATGCACAAGCGATACCATATCAAACAGTTAAAGAAGCGTTTAGAAGAACCCCGACTGTTTATTCAGGTTATAACGGGTCCTCGCCAAGTAGGCAAAACCACGTTGGTTAACCAGCTGCTCAAGGAGGTTACTGTCCGGTGGGCATTCGAGTCGGCCGATGCCATTCCTGCTGGAACGCCCCAATGGATAGAGCAATTATGGGAGGGCGCTAGGCTTAAAATGAGAACCAACAAGCTAAACGAGTATATCCTGGCCATTGATGAGATTCAGAAAATTACCGGGTGGAGTGAGATGGTAAAAAGGTTATGGGACGAGGATACCCGCAATGGAGTAAACATTAAGGTACTAATTTTGGGATCATCCCGTTTAATGCTTCAGCAGGGGATTACCGAATCGCTCGCCGGCCGCTTTGAGCTAATGTATATGTCGCATTGGTCATATAGCGAGATGCGGAAATCCTTTGGATGGGATGCGTGCACCTACGCCTGGTACGGTGGTTATCCGGGCAGTGCGGCAATTATCTCAGACGAAGATAGGTGGAAAAAGTACATCAGCGACAGCCTTATTGAAACCAGCATAGCAAAGGATATACTTATGCTTACCCGTATCGATAAGCCAGCCCTGCTGAGAAAGCTGTTTGAGTTGGGGTGTAGCTACTCGGGGCAAATCCTATCGTATACCAAAATTCAGGGGCAACTTCAGGATGCCGGCAACACAACCACACTTTCTCACTATTTAAATCTGCTCGATACGGCTGGCTTGCTGGGAGGTATTGAAAAGTATGCAGCTGATGTAATCCGCAAAAGGGCATCGAGTCCCAAGTTTCAGGTACACAACAATGCGCTGTTAAGCGCACAGAGCGGCTTGCATTTTTCTGAAATTAGAAGCAATCCAAAGGATTGGGGTCGAGTAATTGAATCGGCAATTGGGTCACATCTTGTAAACCAATCCTTTAGCAACAACTACAAGGTTTACTATTGGCGCGACAGGGGCAACGAGGTTGATTTTGTTTTAGAAAGGCA
The DNA here is from genome assembly GCA_002345825.1 of Bacteroidales bacterium UBA2295. GTDB lineage: Bacteria > Bacteroidota > Bacteroidia > Bacteroidales > Tenuifilaceae > Perlabentimonas. Next base: position 1,605 of record DDWD01000222.1, on the reverse strand, counting down.
TAATAAAATTGTGGCTATTGAGGTGAAAAGTACACCTTCGCAACCATCCAAAGGGCTGGACATTTTTGTACGAAGTTTCAAGCCCCATAGGGTGTATCTTATCGACAACAAAAACTTACACTGGGAGGAGGTTCTTGCCATAAATCCTTCCGATCTGTTTTAGCGACTATTCTATCTGGCTTTTAAATAATTGGCAATGGAATTACTCTAGTTTATTAATCTAACCGATACTGGCCACCGGTGGAATGGTTGACCTTAAAAATATGGCTAAAAAGATAATTGTTGCAACTAACCGATGAGGCGATTTGGCGAATAGGCGAATAGGCGAATAGGCGTTTATGCGAAATATCCACCTCACACGCATCGCACCCTCGCACCCTCGCATCATCACATCATCGCATCATCACATCATCGCATCATCGCGCACTTGCCCTGGCTAAAGGAGTTGGTATTGCAAAATGTTCTGAATGTGGTTAAGAGAGCTTTAGTTTCAACCCACTGTTGAATGACCAGCCTATAACTTTAAACGCACGCCGCAAAGGCAGAATAATATCAACAAAAAGTTTCAAGGGGAACAGATATTTTATGTAATAATTTTGTAATTTTGGCTTACTGAAACAATACAATCTATGAGAAATTCCGAATGGAATCTAAGCCAATTTTCCAAGCATCTTTTTTGGGATATTGATGTTAACTCACTCTCACCATACACAAACAAATCGTTTATTGTTAAAAGAGTGTTAGAGTATGGGCTGCTATCAGATTGGTTTCAACTTAATGAGTATTTAAGCATCAGTGAAATTGCTGAACTGTCGCAAGGCTTTAAAGACCTTGACAAGAAAACACTTTCATTTATTTCAACCCTATCGGGTAAACCAAGGAGTACATTCCAATGCTACACTACTCAACAATCGACAAATCCACACTGGAACTTCTAAAAAGGTTGATGGCATCATCCTTTTTTTCCAATATGTATCTGTGTGGCGGCACTTCTCTTGCATTGCAAATTGGACACCGAAAATCAATAGATATCGATTTGTTTGGTCAAATTGATTTAGACGATATAACAGCAGCCAATACCCTTAACTCAATTGGAACAACACAAACCATAAAAAAATCACAGAATATCCATATTTACATCGTTAACGGCATTAAGGTTGCCCTAGTAAACTACCCTTATCCTTGGATAAAACCAATAATTACTAAAGATACCATCAGGCTAGGTAGCAAGCCTGATATTGCAGCAATGAAGCTAGCAGCAGTTGCAGGAAGAGGTAGTAAAAAGGACTTTATTGATATTTACTTTCTGCTAAGGGAGTTTTCATTGTCAGAGCTTCTCGCATTTTATAATCAAAAGTATAGCGATGGCTCATCATTTATGGTTTTAAAAAGCCTAACCTACTTTATTGATGCCGATGATGATCCTAACCCAGTAATGCTAACTCCAACTAGCTGGGAACAAGTAAAAACCAGCATTGCCAAAGAGATCGAAGCATACCTTTCTCCATCCTGAACCCCCGTTCGGATGCGGCCCTTGCATCGGTCGTAATTTTTGTTCTAGATTAACCAAATCTACCTGTCGCCTGCCGGCATAGGCAGGGCGGG
>DDWD01000192.1:4695-20222 GCA_002345825.1 Bacteroidales bacterium UBA2295 | reverse complement strand
TGGCCAGGATAAGCACTGGATGCCGGGCGATGCGTGTGATTTGGTGTAAAAAGTCAATCTAAAGGTAAAAATCTTCTAATTCTTCCTTTGTTTTCTTTGTGGATTCTCTGTGTCCCTTTGTGTAACAATATTTTTAAAAGTAACACAGAGCACACAAAGTATGCACAGAGTTCCACTAAGATACTATCTTGATAGCGTAGTGTTTTGTATTTAGCTTTATGCTACAATTTAAGCATCGACTCCAGGTTATTGAATCGATTGGAGTAATCGTCCATTGCACGCCTAATTACATCCTGTGCCTCGTCAATACCATACACGTGGGTAATCTCGCAATGCCTCTTCTCTCCGGGCAAATCCTTGTAGGTTAAAAAGTAGTGCTTTAGCCTATCGATAATTAGCGCTGGGCAGTCGCAAATATCCTTGTACTCCCCGTACACAGCGTCGTTGTTTAGCACTGCAATAATCTTATCGTCGGCCTCATCGTTATCAATAAGCCTAATGCCCCCAATGGGTTTGGCCTCAACAATAATATCGCCATGGGTAATCTCCTTCTCGGTAAGAATGCAAATATCCAGCGGATCGCCATCGCCCTTCACGTCCTCTATCCCAGTACGCTCCTTGGCTAAATCTGAAACCTGATCGCCGCAAAATGTTTGGGGCAAAAAGCCGTATAGGGCAGGAACTACATTGGAATACTTCTGGGGTCGGTCGAGCTTTAGGTAGCCCGATACCTTATCGACCTCGTACTTCACCGTGTCGGTGGGTACCATCTCTATAAAACAGGTTACCACCTCGGGTGCATCATCACCCAAATCGATCCCGTGCCAGGGATGCGATTTATACCTCAAGCCCATAAGCTTACCTACTATTGGATCCATTAACCGGTTCTTCTTCATTCTTACTTAATTTGTTTCGCGTAAAATTTTGCAAATGAACCACTTTTCTGCGAATTTTTCAAAAGCAAAATCAATAAAAAACCATAAATGATGCTAATGGTTTTGAAGTAATGGAGACTGTTGTAATGATCTGCAAAAAGAGGATGCCCAATAAACTGTTTAGTGGACATCCCCATTTTATATCTACACTCAAATCCTGCTATCCTTCCTCACTCCTTCTTCCTATAGAATACCAATCGATGTTGCGCGAGAGATACATCACCAATGCTAGAATTATGAATAGGGATATGCTGCCCATCAAGAGCGCATAGTCCTGCATCTGCAATAAGATGTAAAGTAAGCTGTATAGGATAACCAGGAATACAGCCAGTAGTAGCGATAACCTATTATTTTTAAATATGCTTTGCGAGTAGCTCGTAATCAAGGCAATTATACCTACGCTAGCTATTATGTAGGCTAACCCAAAGCCAATATGTTCCGATAACGATAGTAGTAGTAAGTAAAAAAGCACCAAACCAAAACCAACAAGAATATAGTGAATGGGGTGTAGTTTTAGCTTTCTTAAAATTTCAACAAAAAAGAAAACCATAAAGGTGAGCGAAATAAAGAGAATGGCGTACTTCATTGATCGCTCAGCTATTTGGTAGGAATCTACTGCCAGCATAAGGCTTACCCCAAATGCCGATTCGTCGAGATTATGGGTTGTGCCATGCCATTTCTGTGGATAGTTCCTATTAAGCTCCAGCACTCGCCATGATGCGCTAAATCCATCGTCGGAAATCTTTCGCGATACAGGTAAAAATGCTCCCTCAAAGCTAGGGTTGCTCCATAAAGAGTTTATATTCACCACCGTTTCTTTGCCAACTGGAACAAAGCTGAGGTTTCGCGATCCTTTAAGCGATATCTCTGCCGAAAAGGTGAAACTTTCATCCTTAGGCTCTTTCTCCAAGATATTGTTAACTGTGATTCCCGATTTAATCATCTCGCCTATCTTCACCCCCGGTTCACATTCTAGCCTACTATCATTCCAGCTAAAACTGATTGAATCGTTAATCCCCCGCAGGTCGGAAATGCCAATGGTTAGAAATGCTCCTTTCCAATCAATCAGAGTGTATTTGCCCGATAAATCTAGATTAAGTGAATTGAATGAACCATTAATCTTAATATCAGTGCTGTAAACGGCCACCTGAAAAATCCCCCTATATCTAACCTCGGGTAACATCTTGCCCGAAATAGTCAGCCCATCGGGCAGAAAGTACGCTAACTGTTTTTCTTCATTCGTTTTCTTGTTGTCCTTATCCAAATCGTAGGTGTAGTAAGGAACAGCCAAAATGGGACCTGTGATCCGTTGCTCATTACCCCATTTGGATACAATTTCCGATGTTGCTTCGGCCTGCCTAGATTTACGCTCTACAACAAGCGATCTAATCATAGCGGTTGGTATCAGCAGCATAACTGCCAGAAAGAAGATGGTTGCTAGCTTAATAAGGCCCATATTTCTCTCAATAAAGGTTTGTGTGTGTAGTTCCATTTTTGCAAGTTTTAAATTATTAAATAGTACTTTGTATTTCAAAGTATATGGATAAAAAAATTATTTCTTTGAATTAATAAGATTTTCTAGCGCCTCAAGATGCGAATCAAACGCTTTTCGGCCCTCAAGGGTAGCCCTGTAGCTGGTGTTCGGTTTGTTGGCCACAAATTGTTTTTTCACCTCAATGTACCCTTCTGCCTCCAACGATTTAATATGGCTAGCCAAGTTGCCATCGGTAACATTTAGCAGCTCCTTAAGACCGCTAAAGTCAACCCAATCGTTAACCATTAGGATTGACATTACACCAAGCCTAACCCTGCTCTCGAAATGCTTATTTAGGTTTGATATTAGATCTTTCATACTTATAATACATTGTCAATCCGTACACAATATGCATTACCCCAAATCCAAATGCCCAAATAGCTATGCTGTAGGTAATGAAAATTGACGAAAGTAAACCCAAAGCAATTTCAATTATCCCTAAATATCTTACATCCCTATGGGTGTACTTGCTGGCGTTCACCAAAGCCAGACCATAAAATATTAGCGTAACTGGTGCCAACAGAAAGATAAGCCCGTGGAAAACCATCACTAACGAAAATAGGCCACCAGCCGCAAGGGGAATAAGCAAATTGATTAGCATACGCTTTGCTGTGGAGTTCCAGCAGGGTAATCCTTTCCTCTTTGCATTACGGACGGTAAACAGGGCAACAATAAGCAATGCTAACACAAGAACTACAAAGCCAGCAGATAGTACAGCGTAAATTGCGCCAGATAAGTTAAATCCCTCTGAAAAAAATTCAACGCCCTTTCCCATACTAGCATAGTACCTGGCAAAGAAAAAATCTTGGCTGTACAAAAATATCGCCATTGCCCCTAGCAGGGCAAAAATACCTGCAAAAACACCCGACAAACCGCTAAGCGAAAGGAACTGTGTGGATCGCTCCATGATCGACCTGATCTCCTTTAGGCTATCCAAATGCTCGTTATCAGTACTCATTTTTTGTGATAATTAAGAGTTCTTTGAAACACAAAGCAAGCATATAATATTTAATAAATCAAATTTTAGCGCAAAAAAATATGGTTATATTTGAAAATTATTGCAAAACCCTTGACACATCGGCTATGGAAACAGTTTCTATTACATTGATTAAAACCCTTAAAGAACTGGGAGTAAAATATATTTTCGGAGTTCCAAGCGGCAATTGGGTGGATTATATGAACGCAATTCAGGAGGTGGATGGAATAGAGTTCATACTTGTGAGCAACGAGAGCAGCGCAGGCTTTATGGCCGATGTGTGCTGGCGACTCACTGGAACGGTTGCAGCCTGCTTTGGCACATTTGGCCCTGGTGCATGCAATCTGTCCACAGGAGTTTGTGGGGGTTACCTCGACCGCTCGCCAATGATTGCCCTAACCGATGAGATGGGCGATGATATGCTAAACCGGGTAACGCAGATGAATATCGATCACCAATCGCTTTTTAAGCCAATAACCAAGTATACAACTCGCCTTAAAGCCAATAGTGTTAGAGCAATAATACATAAAGCGTACAGTATAGCCGTGTCGGAGGTGCCAGGACCTGTTCATATAGGCTTACCACAGGGACTGGGGCAAAAGGAGTCGGCCGAAAAAGATTTTACTTGTTATAAAATTGATGAAACTCCCAACCCCGATGAAGCTTCGATTGAAATGATGCTGAACCTATTCAGCAAATCAAAAAAACCAATTGTTGCGTTGGGGATTACCGCTGTTAGAGCTGATATTAAGGATGAGATATCTAAGCTAATAGAGAAATTTAAAATCCCAGTTGTTCTAACCCCAATGGCCAAGGGAATGGTTCCTGAGGATCATCCCTGCTACGCAGGAGTGCTAGCGCATGCGCTGGCCAATATGGTTGGTGAAACCCATCAGCAGGCCGATTTGGTTATTGGCATTGGCTACGACCCGGTTGAGATAAACTACGAGGACTGGATGCCCAGCGCTCCCCTACTCCATATCGATACTAAGCCAGCAGATATCGATAGCAATAAAATTACTCTGGGCTGCAATGTGGTTGGTAATATCAAATTTGCCATCGACACCCTTTTAGCATCTAGATTTGGCAAAAAGGAATGGAATATGAATGAGCTTGCAGCCCGAAGGCAGAAAATGTTCCAAAAGTTAAAAGCCCCTGAGGGATATTTTGGTCCACGAATGGTGCTTGAGAGGCTCCGTGAAATGCTGCCCAGCACCGGCATTATGACCTGCGATGTGGGGGCGCATCTTCATCTAATAGGACAGCAATGGAGAACTCCCACGCCCGAATGCCAACTCATGACCAACGGTTGCTCATCAATGGGGTTTGCCATTCCTGCAGCCATTGCCGCCAAGCTAAGCTGCCCCGACCGTGAGGTATGCTGCGTGGTGGGCGATGGGGGTTTCAACATGTCGGCTGGCGAGCTGGCCACTGCCCAAAGGCTTAATCTTAAAATTCTATTTGTGGTGATTCATGACGCATCGCTATCGCTTATTAGGATTAAGCAGGAAAGAAAAGGGTATAAGCAGTATGGTACAGTGTTAACATCATATAGCGGAACCTGTCCAACATCGAATTATTTTGGTGTTCCCGTTTTGCAAGCTGTGGATTTAATCCAATATCAAAATGCACTAAAGAAAGCGTTTTCAGCAGACGGCCCAATGATTATTGAGGCTTATGTTAGCGCAGACGAGTACGACGAGCTGTTGCTTACAGGAAATAAGTAATGGGCTTAGAGTTCTGTTTGGGCTATGCTACTCTGGGCGATTGCCCTGTTAAGTCGTTTTACCTCACGCGACAAAAAGATGAATGATATTACCCCCGAGATTAAGTCTGATATTGGAGCAGAAACCCAAACGCCCGTCAACCCCCAAACGGTTGGCAAAAATAGTAACATAGGGATAAGGACGATAACCTGACGAAGCAAAGAGATAAGTGCTGCAATACCTGCTTTTCCTGTAGACTGAAAGTAATTCCCTGTAATAATTTGGAAACCAACCACGGGTAGACCAAACATAACAATTCTCAGCCCCCTTTTGCCAATCTCTAGAAGTTCTGTGTCGGAGGCGTTAAACATTTTAATAACAACACCTGGGAAAAGTTCCATCAGAATAAAACCTACAATTGAGACCAGAATGGCTGCTTTGAGGCATAGAATGAGCGTTTGCTTTACCCTTACAAAATTACCGGCTCCATAGTTAAATCCGAATATTGGTTGAGCAGCCATATTTATGGCTATTATCGACATTACCACCATCATGGCAACGCTCATGATAATTCCCATTGCCCCCACGGCCAAATCGCCACCATAGCTAATGAGCTGCGCATTGAAAACACCGTGCACAATGCTTGATGCAAATTGCATGGCAAAGGGCGAAAAGCCAATGGTTATGATGGATAGTATAATTGGCCAACTTAAAGAAAAGTTGGCAAACCTAAGCCTTACAACTGAAAATTTCGATCTGAAATGCCTGATAACCCAAATGCAGAGAATAAACTGCGAAATTATTGTTGCCCAAGCTACGCCCTGAACGCCCATATCGAGCACAAAAATAAAAATGGGATCCAGGATGATATTTGTACCAGCACTAATAAGCATAGAGTACATGGCAATTTTTGCGTTACCCTCTGAACGGATAATGTTGTTTAGCGAAAACCCCACCATATTTAGAATGGTGCCTAGCAGAATAATCTTTAGATAATCGTTGGCATACTCCATTGTTTCAATGCTAGCACCAAACATCCTAAGCAACGGGTCTTTAACTAGAAACCCCACAACGGTAATAATTACCGAAGTGATAATTAGCAAAATGAAGGCATTACCCAGGACTCCTTCGGCCTTTTGATACTCCTTCTTTCCCAGATGAATGGATATACGCACTCCTGCTCCCATCCCAATAAGCATCCCAAAGGCCATCATGATTATCATGATGGGAAACACCACGCTTAGCCCCGAGAGGGCTAACGAGCCAACACCCTGCCCTACGAATATCCGATCGACTATATTGTATAGCGAATGGATAACTACCCCGGTAAAAGCGGGTAAAAAGAATTTCCAAAGCACCTTGCGAATGGGTGCATCGGCAAGTAGGCTAATATTTTTATGCTGATCGATCAATCTACGGAGATATTAGGGTGCAAAGGTAAGCATATATGAACTTAGTATTTTTATATTATCTATGTTTTTGGTCATAGAAACTAGGCAATACCAACAAGATGTGCCTAACTAAAAAAAGGACTCCCCAATATGGAAAGTCCCTTTTACCTAAACCAAAACTATAAGTTTATGCCGTTTGCATGCTAACCACCTCTGCTTTTAGCACTGAGGTTAGGGCCATATTATCTGCTATTGGGCAACGCTCCTCTATTTCATGCAGGTAAGCATTCTTCTCGTCGTCGGTCATATCGGCGTCGATCTTAACAAACGAGCGAATCTCAGTGAATCCTGCCCTTCCTTCCTTGGTTTGCCCAAGAAGAAACGCCTTATCGATATCGCCTTCAACCTCAACCTCGATACTTCTTAGTTCTATCTTACGCTGCATAGCAATGATGCGGCCTATGGCGCAAATACATGCTGGAAGAGCCGAAAGGAATATCTCTAGTGGGTTTGGGCCCTCATCGCTACCACCTCCAGCCTTAGGCTGATCAATTACGAATGGATGTGAACACCCTATCTCGGTTCTAAAACCAGAACCCATCTTTGCATTAACCTTAATAGTAGAAATCATATAAATCTATTTTTTTGTTATGTTATTCAATTCACAAGCATTAACGGAAAAAAATTGCTTTTGTTTACATACATCTAATTATCTACTTAGATCTATTTTTATGTAGTAATTGCAAACCAACTGTTTGCAAACTAACAAAGGTGCGATTTACATGTTGTACAACCTAAAATTTATTCGACACCCCAGTGTTTAATGCCAAAATACTAGGACATTAGCTTTTGGCTCAATTTCCGATTCAGCCACATTTAGCAGGTAGGTGTTGAACCACACGGTATTTTTTGTAATTTGGTTGATATTTACCCCATTAAATCTAACCAAAAACAAGCTTACCTGTTATGGAAAATATTAGTGTGAAACTTGAAAATTTGGGGAAAATTTTTCCCGACAACTGGAGTCAAGAGCAAATAGCCAAGGGTAAAACTACCTTTCTAAAACGCTTATCGGAGCTAGCCCACAAGCACTACAGTGGAAAAATTCAGGTTGTACCCAAGGTTCCTGTTCCGGGTTTCAACTGGTTCAATGTGTGGTACACACCCGGCGTATCGAAGGTATCGACCACCATTCGCGATAACAACGACGCGTCGTTCGATATGTCAAACCGCGGAAACCTGGTGGCTGTTGTAAGCGACTCCACCCGTGTGCTGGGTGATGGTGACTGTACTCCCCCCGGAGGATTAGGCGTAATGGAAGGAAAAGCATTTTTGATGAAATACCTTGGTGGCGTAGATGCCGTTGCTCTTTGCGTTGATAGCAAAGGGAAGGATGGTAAAAACGATCCTGAAAAGATAATTGAGTTTGTAAAAATGTGTCAGCATAGCTTTGGTGCGGTTAACCTTGAGGATATATCGCAACCTAACTGCTTTAAAGTGCTTGATGTGCTGCGAGAGGAATGTAACATCCCCGTATGGCACGACGACGCCCAGGGTACAGCATGCGTTACGCTGGCAGGCCTGATTAACTCGCTCAAGCTGGCCGGAAAAAAGATGAGCGAAGCCAAAATTGTATTCTTTGGTGCGGGAGCATCAAACACAACCATTGCGCGCCTTATTATTGCCGACGGAGGTAACCCAAAGAATATGATTATGTTCGACTCGAAGGGAACGTTACACAAACAAAGAGAGGATATTAAGGCCGATCCCAGATTCTACCGCAAATGGGAGCTTTGCGAGAGCACAAATCCCAACAAGGTTCAAACCATGGAGGAGGCCATGAAGGGAGCCGATGTACTTATCTCTCTCTCAACTCCCGGATCCGATACCATTAAAAAGGAATGGGTTAGCCTGATGGCCGAAAAATCGATTGTATTTGTATGCGCCAACCCTGTACCCGAGATTTACCCATACGCAGCCAAGGAGGCTGGAGCTTTTATAGTGGCCACCGGGCGCGGCGATTTCCCTAACCAGGTGAACAATTCGTTGGGTTTCCCAGGAATACTAAAGGGCGCTTTAATTGTTCGGGCACAAAAGATAACCGATGAAATGGCCATAGCCGCAGCACACTCATTAGCTAAGTATGCCGAGAAACGTGGAATTGACCCCGAGAATATAACCCCCACCATGGATGAGGCCGATGTGTTCCCTGTTGAAGCTGCCGATGTGGCCATGCAGGCCATTAAGGATGGGGTTGCTCGTAGAGAAGTTACCTGGGATGAGGCCTATCAGATTGCAAAAAAGGATATTGAATACTCGCGCTCGTTAACACATTCGCTATGCGATAATGGTTTTATTAACGACCCACCCCAAGAGATGTTGCAGGATGCGCTGGAATACACAAAGAAACAAATTTAAAGGATAATAAATTGAATAGCTCTAGCCTAAGCCCTCTGAAAAATTATCTTTTAGGGGGCTTTCTCTTTTCTAGTTTTGGCACAATATAGTCCCCATATATATTGCCCATTGCCCTAAAAATATTCTCGCGGGCGCTTCGGTTCAGCTTATCCATACTTTTAAGCAAGTCGCGAGCCTGCTTACGATTGGTCTTGTCCTCATGTGGACAAAGGCTCACCTCATCGGGGAATGCCAGATGCTGCGAGTATTTAGCCAACTCCCTGTCGTGCACCAGTATTAGCGGCCTAATGGCAAATAATTCGCCATTGAACATGCTCAGTTTGGGAGGAATGGAGCTGATGGAGGAGTGATGAATCATATTCATGAGTAGTGTCTCCACGGCATCATCGAGATGATGGCCAAAGGCCAGCTTTTTACAACCGCGCTCACGGGCAATGCCAAAAAGTTCCTTGCGGCGCTTCCAGCTGCAAATAAAGCAAGCGGGCTGACGCTGATCGGGGTTGTACTCTACAACAATCTGCCTGAAATGAAGCGGAATTTCATGCTCCTTGCAGTATCGTTTCATAAACTCCTCGTCGGCTTTGTAGGGCATATCCGATGCCTGTACATGGCAAGCCTCAATACGAAACTTTTCCGGTAGGCTTTTGTTGAGATGCACCAGCAGATCAAGTAGTGCGTAGCTATCCTTACCCCCCGAAATGCCAACCATTACCCCGTCGTCACTATCGATAAGCTGGTAGTTGTATATTGCTGATTTTACCTTGCTCTCGAGCTTTTTTACGATAAAGGCGCTGCGGGGATTTGGAACCATAGGCAAAAAAATTACTTTTTCGAAACCATTATTTGAAGTAGTAGCTCATCGGTGTGGCTCATTCCTTTAGTGCCCACCTCGCCAAGGTTCTGAATAGTTTTTTCCACATCATCCTCAATAATGCCATCGTTGGATGAGATAACAATGCCCTCGAGGGCAAGCAAAGCCGATTGTATTGCAGAACCAACACCGGAACTTACCTTTAGGGCACACCCCTCTTTGGCTCCATCGCAAATCATACCGGTTACGTTACCTATCATATTCTTAATGGTGTAGCCCATCTCCTTGCTGCTACCACCCATTAGGTAGCAAACCCCACAACCAGCACCAGCAGCAGCCACCACACATCCACAAAGAGCCGATAATCGGCCTAAATACCGTTTGATATGGATTGCAGTAAGATGTGAGAGAACCAATGCCCGTGCAAGTTTTTCTGGCTCAGAATTAAACCGTTTGGCTGTGGAATAAACAGGCAGAGTAGCCGTAATGCCCTGATTCCCACTTCCCGAGTTACTCATCACTGGCATGGGGCAACCAGCCATTCGAGCATCGCTAGCTGCAGCAGTAAGCAGCATGGCATTATTCATTAAATCATCGGAAAGCACCCCACTGTCGACATACTTTTTAAGCTTTTTGCCCACCATTAAACCGTAATCATTCGCAAGCCCTTCCTGCGCAATCTTAAGATTATAATCAACGGTTTGGAGAATAAACTCGATATCGGCAAAAGGCGCTGTGGTAGAAAATTTAAAAATCTCATCGATAGACAACGAAACAAAAACGCTCCCTGGTTTACCTGAATTTTCATTTGTAACACTGTTCACCTCTGCGCTACATTCAAGAACGTCGCCATTAAGCTCAACTTTGGAAATATTTGAATGCCTTGTGGTTATAATCGCTTTGGCAACATTACCATTTGAGCCAGAACAAATAGCCTCGATATAGAGTATTTCTGTATCCTTTTTAACTCCAACTTTCACCCTACTCTCTTTCACCATTTGTTTGGCCTGCTCCACGGACTTAACGTCAACGTCTTTGAGCACCTCGAGGCAATCGGATGATTTCCCGTAAACGGCACCTAGAGCTGCAGCAATGGGCAAACCAGTCATCCCTGTTCCTGGAATCCCCACTCCCATTCCATTCTTAAAAATATTTGGACTTAAGAAAAGTTCAACCTGTTCAGGCGTTTCTTGCAAAACCTCACGAGCCTTTGCAACAGCAAGTGCAACAGCAATGGGTTCGGTACAACCAAAGGCAGGAACCACCTCAGATTTTAATAAATCGATATAAGCTTGGAATGTTTGCATTTTGCCACAAATTAGATGAATGAGTTTGTATGGCAAAAGTATCAATATGTTTCAAAAAAATATTGCTTAAAATCAGGTTTGGAAGGTGTTTTTCAGCATTCGAAACTTTTATGCGATTGGTTACTGCTCAATAACTGTGGCTCCAATTCCGGTTTTCACACGTTTCAATTTAGTTGAACTAGAGAAGGTAAGAAATCCTCCAGATCTTACATTCGCTTCAATAAGCTCAACCGCATTGATTTTTGCTACTCCACGTGCTGCAACCGACACGTATATGCTGTCGGATATTAACTCGGTGGCCGAAAGAATCCCCGCCGTTCTGATCTTCGCCTCGAGCAAACCAACCTTTCCGCTTGTCCGAATCGATCCTCCGCTACTAGCCGAAATATCAATTGATTTACATATAATATCGGCATCAATTTGTGCGTTCATTCCGGCTATTAGGGATAACTTGTCGCCCCTAAGCGTATCTTGAAAACTAACTCTGCTCGATGAGTTTACATCAATCTCGCGCACGTTGCCATAAGTAAGGTGTATATCAACCGAATAATCGCGATGTATACCTCGAACCAATCCAATATGCAAGGTTGTGCCCTTAACGTGAATAAGAATATTATCGATATCAATTCCGCTAGCGGTAACTTTTGCTTTTAGGCTATCGCCTTTGGTTGGGAAAACGGAAATTCCGTTGGTCACCGTAACCTTATCAAATTGGGGCAACTCTACTTCGTAGCTATGCTCCTGGGAGTACAAATTGAAAATAGAAAACACTACAAAGGAAACCAAAAAGATTAATTTACTCATTGTCATAACATTAATACTTAGCGTATGGGTTAGTAATAAGACACTAAAAGTAAGTTCTTATTGTAAAATTCATAAACATATTTTGATGATATTGCTTAACAACAGCAGGTATTTGCGTGAACAAAACGGTACATTTCCTGTTAATCAAAGTACTAATAGATCAAAAAAAATGAAATTGCCGGCTATTTTGCACCTAATAATGGGGATTTTGATTGCCTCAGGGGTAAATGCACAAGACACAAAAGCGATGAGTACAAAGGATTTAAAATCAATTTTGAACCCGGTTCAGTATTTTGTTACCCAGGAAAAGGGTACCGAAAGGCCATTTACCGGCGAGTACTGGAACCTATTTGATAGGGGCAAGTACCACTGTGTGGTTTGCGATGCCGAGCTGTTTGAGTCGGATACAAAGTACGACTCGAGCTGTGGCTGGCCAAGTTTTTTCGATTCAAAGTTTAAAGATAACATATCCGAAAAACCGGATTATAGCCATAATATGATTAGAACCGAGGTGGTTTGCAAAAATTGTGGGGCTCACCTTGGGCACGTGTTTAACGATGGCCCAGAGCCAACCGGAATACGGTATTGTATCAATTCAGCATCATTAAAATTCAAGCAACTCAATGAGAAACAGTAGGATGAAATCATCAGTACATAGACTTTCGGCTTTTCCGCTTAACCTAATTCTTCTGCCCGGAGAGGAGATTCCATTAAGGATCTTTGAGCCTCGCTATAAGCAGCTTATCACGGAGTGTATTGAGGATAAAACCACTTTTGGAATACCCTATACCAACGATAAAGGGATTACCGAGATTGGTAGTGAGGTAGAGGTTGTAAAGCTAGTGGGTAAAAATAGCAATGAGGATATGGTAATAAGTATCCGGGGCAAATCGCTAAATAAAACCATCGATTTTTTCCCTGTTCTCCCCGATAAGCTCTACGGAGGAACTGTATCCGAACCTCTAGCAAGTGATTTTACCACAACAAACCCACAGATTGCTGTAAAAGTTAAAACCCTGAAGCTAAATTTGAGCAACGAGTTAGGGACTTTCATCGTATCTGATAGTATAAACATGCTCGATATAGCTAGGACACTTATGCTAAAATCGGAAGAAAAGTACAAGCTACTTACCCTAAGCAATAAGTTTGATAAAGAGCAATTTATAATTAACCAGCTGCGCTTTGTTGAGCTAATTCGTTTGCAGGAGACAAAGCTGGAGAATAACTTTTCGTTAAACTAGTAGTTTATCATCTTTTTGCTAAATTAGCATCCAGTAAATACAATGCTGGAAAAATGAAACTACTAAACTACATCAAGCTTACAAAAGTTAACATTGTCTACGATGATGATGAATTCACGCTAAGCCGAAAAACAAAGGACTACCTCATGGCCCTTCTTTCGTCATCATTCCTGCTGGTATCCTACATTTTCAATATTTTTGTATACTCATCACTCGGTAAGCGTTGGGGGCTTTTCCTTATAGTCCCAATCCTAATTATTACTCTAGGCTATTTTGTGGTAACGCTAGTGCAATACGTCGAATCTAAACGCCTTAAGGATAAATGGTTTAGCTATACTGATCTAAAAAGCATAACGCTGGTTGAAAAGGGAGATAATTACCTTGTGGATTTTGATCTATCTGAAAAAAGCATCAAAGGAGTTTCAATTGACAACGACCTGTATTTCAGACAATTTATTACCCTGCTCAAGCAAAAGGGTGTAACTGTTAATAAAAGGGATTAAATACTTCCAATTAGCCCAGGTTGATCAAGTTCCAGGCCCACCCTCTCTGTTGGTTCATTGAAGAATCAGCCTCGTTAACCTCCACATAATTCTCAAAATTAATGCTGTAAGGATTAAAAAGGTTGATCTTTGGCCAGCTATCTACTCCTCTTAGTGCCCGGGCCATCATCCTATTCACCTCGTAGGGGAAACGAGCGCCAACCCAAGGGCTTGTATTGGTAATAAAAACATAGGTTAGCCCATTGTTTTGCGAAAGGGCCAATGCCGAAGATCCGGCAAATGATCCGGTTCGCCACTTATCGCCGCTACTCGAAACCCATCTCCAGCCCAAAGGATGGAAACCCGGCTCATTACTGGTCAATTGACGAATAGATTTTTGTGAAATGATGGTCTCCTTTGAGTGCAAGTCGATTGAGAGCAAAAACTTAGTAAGGCTCACCGAGGATATTACCCAGCCACCAGCAGCACCAAGCATCCGAATATCGTTACCACCCCTACTTTTTAGAACCTCTTGCTGCCCATCGAATGAGGGTACAGGCTCAGCCTCGGGAACCTCGTAATACCTTACCTCAAGGGGATACCTTAAGCTATCGTAGTTATGGGCTATAAAAGCATCGTAAACTCCAATAGGATGGAAAATACTTTTTTTAACAAACCTTTCGTATGAACTTTTGGCAATCTTTTCAATTACTCTTTCCAAAACAAGATATCCGAAGTTACTGTACGAACTTCGTGTACCCGGAGTAAAATGCAAACGCTTACCCAAGGTAAACTCGATAACATCATCCTTACTAAGCGGTAACTCACGATTGAGCTGCCTAGCAATGGACTCGGGCATAAATAGCTGATCGCCCCAACGGGTAGTCCAACCACCCGAATGGTTTAAAAGGTGCTTAACGGTAATATCCTCAATTCGCTCATCAATATAATTTTGGTATAGAGGGTTATTTAGTATTCCATCTTCTCCAAATACCTGATGGTCAAGTTTCAATTTGCCCTCTTCTACGAGTTTCATTATCGCTGTGGCTGTGATTAGTTTCGACACGCTGGCTACCCTGAGCAAATGGTAGGGTTGCATTTCAACTTCATTCTCCACATCGGCATAGCCAAACCCTTTAGCATACACCAACTTCCCTTCGTTTGCAATGGCAACCGAAACTCCAGCTAGGCCCCAGTAATTAATAAACCGATTTATGGATCGCTCGAATGGCTCAAGATTCTCCTCGGCCAAAATATCATTTGATAAGTACTGATTTGAAACCAGTGGTAGTAGGTCGGCTTGGGAATCGGAAGGGTTTGACCTTAACGAGCCGTTAAAGGGAATATCGATTAGGACAAAGAAAAAGACAAGTATGGAAGTAAATATTTTTCGAATCATGCAAGGGTACAATTTTAACTAACAGAAACTAACAGCAAAGTAACCAACATTTACAAGAAAAGTCAAGTTATTGGCGACTAATATATCAAAAGTAAGCGCAATGGTGGCTTCGCAACCAGCAAAGCTAGCCTAATTCTGATTAAACACACAGAATAAAAAATTGTTGAACTAGCGCTTGATTAGGCTAGAGTAGCTTTTTGAGGGTAGCAACAAATCCTCTGATATCCTCTTCAGTAGTATCCCATGAGGTCATCCATCGCACTTCCGAACGCTCCTCATTCCAAATGTAAAAGAAGTATTCATTTTGCAACTTCTCGATAATTTCACGAGGAATAATTGCAAAAACACCATTCACATCAACCGACTGGGTGATGGTAACCTGGGGAATTGACTTGAGTTCCGAGGCCAACAACTTGGCCATTTTATTAGCATGCTCAGCAGTTTTTCGCCACTGGTCGTGCTGAATATAGGCCGAGAATTGAGCCGAAATGTAACGCATTTTTGATGCAAGCTGCAAACCCTG
>DDWD01000192.1:0-4676 GCA_002345825.1 Bacteroidales bacterium UBA2295 | reverse complement strand
GGCCTCGCCATACATCATCCCATTCTTAGTGCCACCAAACGATAGGATATCGACACCAGCATCGGTGGTAAACTGCCTAAAGTTCATATTAAGCGCAACAGCGGCATTGGCTATACGCGCACCATCCATATGTAGATACATATTATGCTCATGGGCATAATCGGCAAGGATTTTTACCTCCTCGGGGGTATATAGCGTTCCCAGCTCAGTTGGCTGCGATATGGATATTACCTTTGGCTGAGAGTGATGCTGAAAACCGAAACCATGCATATGCTTTTTAACCAAATCGACCGTAAGTTTTCCATCGGGAGTTGGAACCGATAGCAACTTGCAACCCGAAAAACGCTCGGGCGCCCCACACTCATCAACATTAATATGGGCCGTTTCGGCACAAATAACGGCGTTGTATGGCTGAGTTGCCGCTTTAATGCCCAACACGTTGGCCGCCGAACCAATGAAAACAAAGTATACATCCACATGATCACCAAATTCTTTTCGAAATAGGCCAACTGCTTCCTGCGTATAGGGGTCATCTCCATAAGCTATTGTATGACCTTCATTTACATTGGCCATTGCGTTTAGGATATTGGGATGTACCCCTGAGTTATTATCACTTGCAAAACCACGTTTGTTTTCGCACATCACTTTAAATGATTAATGTTTAATGTTCAAAATTTACTAGTATTAATACTTCAGTCTTCCCTCGTTATGCTTCGCATCCCGAGGCAGGCGTCTTCCGTCTTCTGTCTTCCGTCTTCTCGACTTTTGACTTTCAGACTTTAAACTTAAAACTAAAGAAACCTAAACCGATAGACTGCTGGGCATTACTACATTCTACTGGGCACATCGATTCCTAAAAGCCACATCGACTGGCGAATGGTGTTACCAACCTCACGCGAAAGCAGCAATCTTAAACCCCTAACATTTTCGTTTGTTTCTTTTAAAATGGTGAAATCATGGTAAAACTGGTTGTACTCCTTCACCAGCTCGTATGCATAATTAGCAACTAGGGCTGGGCTTAACTGCTCGCCTGCCTGTTGAACCACCCCAGGAAACATATGCAGCATTTTGATTATCTCACGCTCCTTGTCACTAATATCAACCTTACCAATAGTGGTGGGTATCTCAATGTCAGCATCTGCAGCCTTACGCAGAACCGATTGGATACGAGCATGGGTATATTGAATGAATGGCCCGGTATTGCCATTAAAATCAATTGAATCCTTGGGATTAAAGGTCATATTCTTTTTGGGATCGACCTTGAGAATAAAATACTTAAGCGCACCCAAACCTACCATACTAACAATATCATTGGCTTCCTGCTCAGTCAACTCATCGAGTTTGCCCAGTTCCTGTGACATTTCACGAGCAGTTGCCTTCATTTCATCAACCAAATCGTCGGCATCAACAACCGTACCCTCGCGCGATTTCATCTTGCCCTCGGGCAACTGAACCATTCCGTATGAAAGGTGGAAAAGATGATTAGACCAATTGTAGGCAAGCTTCGACAGAATCATCCTAAGCACCTGAAAATGATACTCCTGCTCATTACCCACCACGTAAATATGATCATCGAGGTGATACTCAGAAAATCGCTGAACAGCTGTGCCTAAATCTTGGGTCATATATACCGAGGTTCCATCGGCGCGGAGTAGCAGTTTCTCGTCGAGTCCATCGGCCTGTAGGTCGCACCAAACGGAGCCGTTATCCTTCTTATGAAACACCCCCTTGTTCAACCCTTCTGCAACTATCTTTTTACCCAGCAAATAGGTTTCGGACTCGTGATAGATCTTATCGAACTCTATACCAAGCGCTTTATAGGTTATATCAAAGCCATCGTACACCCAGCCATTCATGGTACTCCAAAGCTGGTACACCTCGTGATCCTTAGCCTCCCACTTACGGAGCATCTCCTGTGCCTCGAGCATAAGCGGGGCTTGAGTTTTGGCATCGTCCTCAGATATTCCTTTGGCCTTAAGCTCCTCAATTTGCTTTTTATACTCCCTATCGAAAATTACATAGTAATCGCCCACCAAATGATCGCCCTTTTTGCCGCTACTTTCGGGAGTTTCGCCATTGCCAAAACGTTGCCAAGCAATCATCGATTTGCAGATATGAATACCCCTATCGTTCACAAGGTTTACCTTAATAACCTTATGGCCATTGGCCTCGAGCACGCGAGAAACGGAATAGCCCAAAAGGTTATTACGAATATGGCCAAGGTGCAAGGGCTTATTGGTGTTGGGCGATGAAAACTCTACCATCTTGGCTTTACCCGACGAGTTTTTGGGTACAAACCCAAAATCGGTAGCTTGTGCGATTGCATTAAGCATATCAGCCCAAAACGATTGGCTTAAACTTAAGTTAAGAAAGCCCTTTATAACGTTGAATGACTCAATAATTGATTGGTTTTTCGATAGCTGCTCCCCTATTTCGTTTGCAGTATCCTCAGGCTTTTTTTTAGATATCCTAAGTAACGGAAATACTACAAGGGTAAAATCGCCCTGGAACTCGCGCTTGGTTTTTGTAATCTGCACCTGATCATCAGCAGGGGTAACGCCATAAACTTGATTGATGCATTGTTTAATAGCATCGGAAAGAATTATATCTATATTCATCAACTGGTATTTAAAAAACAGGACAAAGATAATAAACTCTTTCCTAGAATTGGTAATAGGCGAGGTTAATGATTAAACCCTAATTGTAAGGAGTATTGCTGATCAGCGGCTTACAGGAGACATTAACTACCTCACATCCGAAAAGTATTTCATAAACTGTGCCCTCTCGTAGGCCATTGGTCGGATGCTATCGGCCTGGCGAAGCTTGCCAATAATATCCTGAACGTTTTCAATGCCCTTGGCATCAAGCCAGCGATTCATCTCATCGAGCATACCGGTTATTACCGATGGGCCTTTCTGATAAATAACCGATGCCAGCTGAACAGCATTTGCTCCAAGTAGCAAATTTTTAAGAGCTGTTTCGGCATCATGAATTCCTGTTGATGCAGCCAAATGGCAGTTAACCCTACCCGACAGAATGCTAAGCCAGCGCTTTACCACAGCGTTTGAGGCAGGTGAGCTGTAGATGTTTCCCGATGATAATTTCATGTTCTCCAAATCAACATCAACCTGATGGAAGCGATTAAAAAGCACCAATGATTTTATTCCCGTGTTGGAAAGCTCAGTTAAAAAGTTGGCCATTCCGCTGAAGTAATGATGAACCTTGAGAGCAACCGGAATGCTTACTGCGCTTGATACCCGGGTTGCAATATCGAGATAGGTTTGCTCAATGGAACTACCCGAAACAGTTGGATCGGAAGGAAGAATAAAAACATTTAGTTCCAACGCATCGGCACCCGCTGCCTGGATATCACCAGCAAAATCGATCCACTGCTCTGATGAAGAGCAGTTTACGCTAGCGACTATTGGAATGTTAGTGTTTTGCTTGGCATTATCGATAAGCTCAATATAGCTATTTAGGGCATTCCGACGAGTATAGAATGCAATGTAGCCTTCGGCCTCGGTATATGAATCGAAGATGTTGTTCATGCGTTGAGCATCAACATCCATCAGTATCTGCTCTTCGAATAGTGATTTGAGCACAATAGCTGCTGCACCATGTTTTTCGAGATCAACAATCTTCTCAACAGAATCGGTTAGACCTGAACTTGAGGCAATTATTGGGTTTTTCAAATCAAAACCCATGTAGTTTGTACTTAAATTTGCCATGATTTATGTGTTTAGCTGTTGATACTACTTTTGGTTCAACTATTTTTTGCTGTTAAGATACTTGTCAATTCCCATAGCCGCTTTATGGCCGTTGGCAATACCGTTAATCACATCGGGGCCCTTAATAATATCGCCACCCACAAATAGCCATTCGATGCTGGATTGGTAATAATTATCAACAACAATTCGTCCCCTTGGATCAAGCTTAAGATTATCTTTTATCTCACCTGAGATGTAGCTAAGGTCCATTCCCTGACCGATGGATTCGACCACCATGTCACCCTCAAAGAAGTTGGTGTCTGACTCATCAAACTTGGGGCTAAACCTTCGCTCTTGGTCAAATACTGAAGTACACTTCACAACGTTTAGACCAACTACTTTACCATCAACAATCTTTATTGGTGTTGGCCCCCACCCTGGAATTACCTGAGCTCCTTCTTCGCGAGCCTCAACAATCTCCTCACGATCGGCAGGCATTTCTTCTTCCGACTCAAGGGAAGTTGCAATAACACTCACCTTTCCAAACTTCTGATTCTGAAGTCGTGCAAGCGTTCTGGTGATATCCATGGCAACATTACCCCCACCTATAACAACAATCTTCTCCATCACCGGCAACTCCTTGCCAAGGGTGATATCGCGAAGCAAATCGGCTGCTTGGTAAACATCGGCATGGTCGGTTCCGGGGATTCGGGTGCTTCGACCAAGATGCAAACCTGTTGCGGCGAAAACAGCATCAAAATCTTTATTAAGCTGATCAAGTGTTATGTCCTTGCCTACGGTTTGGTTGTAGCGAATTTCAACACCAAGCGATTCGATATATTTTACATCCTTATCCAAAGCATCGTATGGTAATCGATACTCGGGAATACCGTAGCGCATCATACCACCAGCCTCAGGAAACTTCTCAAAAATCACGCACTCATACCCCATTAAAGCCAAGTAATGTGC
>DDWD01000011.1 GCA_002345825.1 Bacteroidales bacterium UBA2295 | reverse complement strand
TCGATGGATACCCCGACAAGCCCAGTACCTATTCCATTCGTTTTGTGATAGATGGAACTGAGTACGAATATTCCTATTCTCTCTCCCGTACCCAAATTTTAACCGAGAGCCTACACTACTACCCCAAGGGTAGGGTTAAGGAGATATTTACCCGCGACGAGCGCAGGGGCAAAACCAAGCGCGACAAATACACCTTTACCGATGTAATTAAACGCCCAATGGATGTGGCCGAGAACACATCAAACAAAACGCTTTATATATCGCGTGCCAGTCAAATGGATAGGGATATCCCCAAGGAAATATTTAAGTATTTCCACAGAACCTTCGTTCTAAATTATCTGGGATTTGGCGTGGCGGCCATCGAGAACCTTACAAACCAGAACAAGCAGCTACTAGTTGAAGCGCTAAAAATTGCCGATAGCGATATTGAAGATGTAAAGATTAAAGTGCTGAAAAGACCAGGTAGGAGCATTCACGCCGATTTAACCAGTATGACGCTCAAGGTTGAAGATGTGGTTCAAGAGCATCTTCAAATTAAAACATATCACAGGAATGCACCCGGTGTAGCCTTCGATTTTCAAACCGAGGAATCGGCGGGTACAACAAAGCTGTTTTTTATTATGCTCACCCTGCTCGATGTAATTAAGCACAATAAAATTTTGCTTATCGATGAGATTGAGGAGAGCTTGCATCCCAAAATCATAGAGTATATCTTCAATCTTTTTAGGGCTGGTGATAAGGGGCAGCTGCTATGTACCACCCATAACACGCAGTTTTTAAATCTAAAGAAATTCCGCAAGGATCAGATATACTTCGTTAACAAGAAGCAGGACGGCTCAACCGATCTATACTCGCTATACGACTACAGCGATTTTCGCGATACAATGGATTTGGAGAAAGCCTATATGCAGGGCAGGTTCGATGCCGTGCCGCTGGTTAACGACTCTGCCGAAACCCTAAAAAACTTGCTAAATGGGTAGTAGCCGCCGACCACCACGAGGGAAAAAGATAAACCCCCATTTCTGGGTTTTTTGCGAGGGCGAAACCGAGGAGGCTTACGTTCGTTTCCTTCGGTCGGAGTACCGGTTGCCTGTCGAAATAATTACCAAGGTTGCAGGCTCAAGCATCAACGAGAATTACATCAAAAAACATAAAAGGGGGAAGTTTACACATAAAAAGGATAAGGATTTTTTGATTTACGATGCCGATGTGCCCGAGATTGTCGAACGGCTTAAAAATATAAAGTCAGCTGAGCTAATTGCATCGAATCCTGCTTTGGAGCTTTGGTTTTTGCTTCATTATAAAAATCAAACTTCCCATATATCCGAGGATGAGTGCGTAAAAGAGTTGAGCAATAGAAATAAGAATAGCTACAAAAAGGGATTTATTGACGATAAGCTTAAGGAGAAACTAAAAGGTAGATGTACAGAGGCTTGTAGCAGAGCAAAGCAGCTAAGGTTATTCGAAAATCCATCAACTAATATGAACGCTTTTATTGAAGCGCTCGAGAATGCCAAAAACGAGACACCCTAGATATGAGCATTAAAAGCGAAGCAACATTCGAAGAGGCAATTGTAAACACGCTGGTTGAAAGCGGTAACTACACCCAGGGCAACGCCCCCGATTACAGCCCCGAGCTGGGCTTGTTTAAATACGATGTGCTAAAGTTTCTGCAGGAGTCGCAGCCCAAGAAATGGGAGAAAATTGCAACCATTCACGGTGCCGATGTGGACAACAGGGTTGTAAGCAGGCTGGTTAAGGAGATGGAGCTGCGGGGGAGCTTGGATGTTCTTCGCAAGGGCTTTACCGATTACGGGGTGAAATTCCAGATGGCCTACCTAAAACCTGTTTCGGGGCTAAACCCCGATGCTTATAAACTTTATCAATCCAATAGTTTAAAGGTTTTTAGGCAGGTGTACTATAGCAATACCAATAAAAATTCTGTTGATATTGTGCTGTCGCTCAACGGTGTTCCGGTGGCAACCATCGAGGTTAAAAACCAGTTTACGGGTCAGGATACCAGCAACGCCAAAAGGCAGTACAACACCACGCGCGATAGTAAGGAGTTGCTTTTCGCATTCAAAAAAAGGGCATTGGTTCACTTTGCAGTCGATCAGGACGAGGTTTTTATGACCACCAAGGTTGATGGCATAAAAACCCGTTGGCTGCCCTTTAACAAGGGCTACAATAATGGCAAGGGCAATCCGCCTAACCCCAAGGGCTACCGAACCTCATATCTATGGGAGGAGATACTAACCAAGGATAGCTGGATGGAGATAATCCATCAGTTTGTGCATCTGCAAACCGAGGAGTTTGAGATTGATGGACGAACCATAAAGAAAGAGAAACTTATTTTCCCTCGTTTTCATCAGCTCGATGCTGTTAGGGAGATTGGTGCCGATGTGCTGGCCAAGGGAGCTGGCACAAACTACTTAGTACAACACTCTGCCGGATCGGGCAAGAGTAATACCATCGCTTGGCTTGCCTATCGCCTCTCGAGCCTGCACGATACGCTCGATAATCGCCTTTTCGATAGCGTAATTGTGGTAACCGACCGTAAGGTTTTAGATCAGCAGCTGCAAAACACCATCTATCAGTTTGAGCATAAGTCGGGCGTTGTCCAGAAAATTGATAAGGACAGCCAGCAGCTTGCCCAGGCACTTGGCTACGGCTCGAATATCATCATAACAACGCTGCAAAAATTCCCCTTTGTAATCGATAAGGTGGGCGATTTGCCCGATAGAAAGTATGCTGTAATTATTGATGAGGCGCACAGCTCGCAGGGTGGCGAGGCCAGCAAGAAGATGAAGGAAGTGCTGGCAGCCAAATCGCTTGAGGATGCACAAGCCGAAGACGATTCAAATGATTACACCGATGAGGACTATATCCGCGAGCAGATAGAGCGTTCGGCCACCATTCGGGGTCAGCACGGCAACATATCGTTTTTTGCCTTTACTGCAACGCCAAAGTATAAAACCCTAAAGGTTTTTGGGCACACCGATAAAGATGGTAAGCCTAAACCATTCCACCTATACGCAATGCGCCAAGCCATTGAGGAGGAGTTTATTCTCGATGTGTTGGAGCACTACACCACCTACGAGCTTTACTTTAAGCTGAACAAGGCCATTGAGGACGACCCCAAGCTGAACAAGAAGAAAGCATCCAAGGCCATTGGCCGTTTTGTGTCGTTGCACCCGCACAACCTGGCGCAGAAATCGGAGATTATCATTGAGCATTTTAGGCAGATAGTTGCCAAGAAGCTAGGCGGCCGTGCAAAGGCTATGGTGGTTACTGGGTCGCGCCTACACGCCAAGCGCTACTACGAGGAGTTTAACCGTTATATCAAGGCAAAGGGGTATCAGCATAACATCAAAATTTTGGTGGCGTTCTCGGGCAAGGTAATCGACGATAATTTCCCCGATGGCGTATCTGAACCTGAACTTACAGGCTTTGGTGAGAAGGAACTCCCCAAGGTTTTTGATAAGGAGGAGTACAAAATCCTTATTGTTGCCGATAAGTACCAAACGGGGTTCGATCAGCCCTTACTGCACACTATGTATGTCGATAAGAAATTATCGGGCGTAAAGGCTGTGCAAACGCTATCAAGGCTCAACAGAACCTATCCCGGCAAGGAGGATACCTTTGTGCTCGATTTTGCCAACGATAGGCAAACCATACTAGACTCATTCCAGCCCTACTACGAGATAACCACCATAAAGGAGGATGCAGAGCCAAATCACCTGTACGATTTGAAAACCAAGCTCGACGAGTTTCAGGTTTACTGGTATTCGGAGATCGATGCCTTTGCAAATATCTACTTTAACCCAAATACAAAGCTGAACAGCGCAAGGGATCAGAAGAAACTCTACGCCCTCACCGATCCCGCAGTGGATAGGTTTAAGGCCATTGACGAGGAGGAAAAGCGGGATGAGTTTAAGAAGATGCTCAGAACATGGACTAACCTTTACGCATTCCTTTCGCAGATAATGCCCTTTGCCGATGCCGATCTGGAGAAATTCTATGCATACGCCAAGCTACTGCAGACCCGTTTGCCCAAGAGAGATTTGGCCGAGTCGTTGCAGCTAACCGATGAGGTTGCCCTGGAGTATTACCGCTTGCAAAAGATAGCCGAGGGGGCAATTGGTTTGGATAAGGATGCAAATGGCGAGCTAAGCGGAACGCTAGAAGCAGGACTAAAACGACCCAAGGACGAGGAAGCCAAACTATCAGAAATTATTAATGTGCTAAACGATAGGTTTGGCACTGAGTTCGAGGAGGCCGATAGGCTATTCTTCGACCAAATTGAAACCGAGCTGATGCAGGACGAAACCCTGCAAAGCCAAGCAAAGGTTAATAAAATTGATACGTTTAAATATGCCTTTGAGGATCTCTTTCTTACCAAACTAATCGACCGTATGGATCAGAATCAGGATATCTTCGAAAAAATCCTTGAGGACAAAGCCTTTGGCGACCTGGTTAAGGAGATTATGATGAAGAGTATTTATAGTAGGATGAATGGGGTGGTGGGGTAGTTTTAGCAAGCTTATAACCATAGAACAATGAACAATATTACATACCTATTTGGAGCTGGAGCTAGTTATAATGCTTGTCCTATTTTGAATGAGATGGGGGATAAGATGATGGAACTTCCTAAAAAATTTGACAAGAAATTTACATATACAGAATCAGAGTTCAAAGGATTAAAGAGCAGTCAAGATCGCTTACTATGGCTAATTGGAAGTGTGGGGAAAAGTTCTAAAGAGTTTAACACTATTGATACCTATGCTAAAAAGCTTTTCCTTTTGGGTAAATACAAAGAACTAAAAGGTTTAAAATTAGCTGTTAGCTTATTTTTCACCCTTTGGTCATTAACCGATAACAAGGAATGGCGGACAATTACATCAGAGCAAGGAAAAACAAGAGAATGCCGAGAGGTAGATCCTAGATATATTAGTTTATTAGCAACATTTCTCGAAAAAGGTGAGCGTTATCCCAAGTTAAGGGATGAGGTTAACTTTGTAACTTGGAATTACGATTTGCAACTCGAAGAGGCTTATAGAAAGTTTACTGATATAGAGGCACAAGATTATAATGTGGTTAATCAGTTTTTCCCATTTATCCCCAATTCAGATAACCTAAATATCATTAAATGTTGTCACCTGAACGGCTTTCAAGGGTATTACGGGATGGGTGAAGGTAGGGATATGTTCAATAGGTCAGACAGTAAAAACCTAGCGAGAATTGTTGAAGAGTTATTGTTTTTAACGGAACCAGATCCAAAGGGTGATTTTGATTTTAATCACTTCATTAATTATGCTTGGGAAGAGGAGTCTAGTGTTTCTGCTATTGCTCGAGAAAGAGCAATTAAAATTTTCAGTGAAACCTATACTCTAGTTGTGATAGGTTATTCTTTCCCTCCTTTTAATCATAAGATAGACAAAATGCTATTGGAGTCTGCAAAAGGAAGCCTTCAAAGAGTAATAATTCAGGATCCAATAGCCGATGAGGAGTATATATCCGAAACCTTTGGGATTCATAAAGGAATAGTGAAGATTGTAAGAGATGTTAAGCAATTTGTTGTTCCAAATTATTATGAATTAAGCATTGATATTGATTCCATAGGAACAATGTTTATCTGAATTCTTACACTTTTCCAGATTCTTCAAGGTGCAAACAATCAGCAAAAGCTTTAGGAAGCGGTATCAAGAGCAGAAAAAAGAGCGATTCTGCACTTAATGTAGTTTCCTTGTCAATCCCTTAAGCGAAGCTAGCCCACGTTCCGGCTTTGTCAAGGGTATACAAGCGATGATCTGTTGGTTTGTGCATTTTGGTATCATCGCCCTTGACAAACCCTTCACTTGGGGCTTTTGGTGGCTTAAGGTTTGAACAAGGAGGGAATGTGATGAAAGGAAATATTCTAGTACAAACAACTTTCTAGTGTCTTAACCCAATTAGACTTAGGGTTAATAATAATCTGGCTGATTTGAGAAGAAAGACTACTCTTGTTTATTAGTTTTTCTCCTTTTACTAAAAAGCGATTGGTGAGAACATTTTGTAGATTAGTTTGCCGTATTATCCCCTTATCTTTTAGAAACCTTATCAATATTATAAATTCTGAATAATCGCCAACCCAGTTAAACGTTTCATAATATTCTAAATCAGAATTAAATAGTGACTCAAAGTATGCTGCAGTAGGCCTGTTGTCAAATTTATGCTTGAGTCGAATAAATATATTTTTAAAAATTATCTCTTTCTTTTTAATCAGATCCTTGGGATTTTTTGCTTTAAGATCACTCATAGTCCCTATGGCAAAAAATGATTTATTTAGTTCTATTATTTCTTTCTTTTCATTTTCGAATCGTTCAATGTATAGCTTGTAAAAATCCTCAAGCCTCCCAATCTTATTGTAGTTTAAGCCTTTAGTAACCTTTAAGTTTTGCTCGTTCTTCATGTGTTGTTTCAAAGAAGGTATTAACGCCACTTTTTCTTCGTTCGGTAGCCTATCTAGAACTAAAACAGTATGCTTAATAGCTATTTCGTGGACTTTGTCAATGAAGTGTTCTGGACTTCCAGAAGCCAATGAAAATGTGTGAACACTGAAGGTTTCCTTATTAATGGATTCTTTTATGATATCAAATAAAACTGTTTTAGGATTAGCGTAGCGATAAATATCATTGTCAATAACTATTGACTCCAAAAGCAAAGCGGATATGTTAATCAACCTATTAAAAACATCTTCTAGCAAGTTCCTCGCATTACTCCTTGTTATATTCAAAGAATCCGTTTTTCGTCCTTCCTTTATTCGCTTTTTTACTTGATTAAAATATAATTCTTGATATACAGGAATCATATTTATGTATAGAGGGGCTAAGTCGTCCTTGTCTAATTCATTTATCAATTTTGCGGTAGCCTTCCCTTCAATATAACTATAAGTATAATGTTCTGCGGGATGCTGAATCTGGTCATAAGATACTTCAAACAAAGGCAATAGGTGAATTGAAAGATCAGTGAAAAAGGCTTCTTTATCCCAATGATTACTCCTTAAAAAAACTTGATATAATTCTTGCAAATCACTATCGAGGAATAAATTAAACCACTCATAAGAATACTCAATTGAGGGTTTGCTCTTATTTTGCTGGGAAAGGCTATGTTTCATATTCTAAAACTTTAGAAGTTGATTTTGGTATTTTTCACGAATTTTATCTTCGAAGCTACCCAGATAGTTCTTAGTTGTGCTTATGAGTTGGTGCCCTAATCCTTCGCCAACCAACTCGTCGCTGGCTCCAAGGTTTTTCATAACTGTTGCCCAGCTGTGCCTTGCTACTCCAAGCGTTAGTTTAGTTTGGAGACCAATGTTTTCACCAATTCTCTTTAAGTGCTTATTGGCACCTTTGGTTGCTCTTTTAATGCTTTCCCTTTTAGTTTCCTCATCCTCTGAACCTTTTAATATTCCCAGCACAAAATCATTTTTGTCTTGTGATGGTACAGCCAACTTTTTAATAAGTTTTTTGCTCTCCGGGATAAGGCTTACAATAATTGGTTGAATATCCTGTTTGGTTGTTCGTTTGGTTTTTTGGCGAATAAAAACAAGTGATTTTGAACCAATATCTTTGTATTGAAGTCTAGCTAGATCCTGCAAGTTTGCCCCATTACACAGGTAGCTTAAAAGCCAAAGGTCTCGTGCATTTGCTTCTGATTCATTTTTGGGAACATAGGCCTGGAGTTGT
This sequence comes from Bacteroidales bacterium UBA2295, assembly GCA_002345825.1. Lineage (GTDB taxonomy): Bacteria > Bacteroidota > Bacteroidia > Bacteroidales > Tenuifilaceae > Perlabentimonas. The sequence continues at coordinate 18,951 of DDWD01000011.1, read as the reverse complement.
TGAATCTCTTGAAGCGAAAGAGCCTTCTTAATATTTCTACCTCCAGGTATTTGGTATTTACGTTTTCCATATGGATAGAACTCTCGGTTAAACAGACCATCATCAATCGCGTTGTTGATTATTCTTCGCAAGCAACGATTATATATTCCTACGGTTGTTATAGATTTGTTTTGGGATAGCATCCAATCCTCATAATTTTGCAGCCATTCAGGAGTTATATCTCCAAAATTTAACCTCTTTCTATTCTTGCTCTTAATATAGGCTAGAAATGAATGCTTTGCGTTTTGGTAACTTTCGGAAGTGCCATACTGTTTGTTCAATTTTAACTCCGAGATGTACTCGTCAAAAAGGGAAAGAACATCCTTGCTTAGGTCAGACTGTTTGTTGAATGCCTTTTCGAATGCTTCGAATGAAAAGCCGGGCAAGGCTCGAATTGTGTTAATAGCATTTAATTCAATCTTATTGAGTAAGATTTTATAATCCTTAAAATCTCCTCTAGGCTTCTCTCCGTTCACTTTTTCCCACTCTTCGGATGAAAGATAAATCCCAATGGGGTAGTATTTGGACAATCTCTGAAAAGTAATTCGTAATTTTATGGCATAAGTGCCATCTTTTCGTTGAATTCTTTGGTCTAAAACGATTGACGATGTTGCTGAAATAACCTTTTTCATTGGGTTACCTTTATATTGGTTTCTTTAAAAAATATACAAACATTCTACAAACAAATGGGTCGATTGTTGTCAATAGAAGGCAGTTAAACGCTAAATACAAACTTATAAAATATTAACATAGAAACAAATAGAAATATAAGGAAGATAAAGGAAAGATATAAATACTGACTGTTAATCAGGGGGTCCTAGGTTCAAGTCCTAGATGAGGAGCACTTAAAAGGCCAGCAAAAATTTACTTGCTGGCCTTTTTTGTATGCGTGTAATGGGAATAAAAAAAGCAGCCTGTGGCTGCCTTAGTATATATAAGTATTGGAATAGAGCCTTACATAGTTTCCACAAGCGAAAGAAGACCTACAGCCAGTCCTGGTTTTCCATCTCTAAAGTTAAAGAACAGGTGGTATGCGCCAGTTCGGGTACATACATATTCTATTGATGGATGATCGGTCCCCGTTGCTACAATGTAAGTAGTGGCAAGCAACCTGTTGTTGTCGAGAAGTTGGAGAACAACTTTCCCTTCGAAGTCCTTTGAGTTACAAACCGAGAAACGGTACTTAATCCCTTTACGAAGGATTACCGAAAATCTTTGGGTTGGAGGGGGATCGCCTGCATCAAGGCGGATTCTAAAATCCTTTAGGAATGTGGCATCTCCTGCAACCATACCACATATCTCCACAAGATCGTCCTCAGACTGGGCTTTCGATACGTTGGCAAAGCCAAGCATTAGTGCCGTTGTAATAAATAATGCAAAGAAGATATTTTTCATAGTTCCAAAAATTTCTGAGTTAAATTTGTAGCAAGCCATTCCTAATGTCCTGAACCTTTTTAATAATATCGTTTAGCGTCTCATCCGACATGTGAATGGTTTGGGTATCGTTTTGCTGGAAAGTTAAAACTCCGTTCACCTCCACAGAAACCGGATCGCTATATTCATAGGTTATTTTTACATCGCGATAGAGCATTTGCAGATCTTCAAGTTCTTTAATTAGCTTGGCGATGCTTGGATCTCTTTTGTAATTGTTAAGCAGAAGCATTAGGCTGTTCATAGTTACCTTTTGTTCTCCGATAATCTCGTTGATCCTCGGATTTTTTGTGTCCTTAGCAACCATAGTAGAGATGTAAAGGCCCTCAATCCAAACGCCAGAAACAATAACGATGCTTAGGTGTGGCCTGTTGGTTTCGCGAAGATAGTTGTCTATCCTGTTGAAACTTTGTTGCGAGATAAGCATAAGAGAATCAAGGTTTTCCTTGTTCGTGGCAATTCGGTTTAGCGTGGAAAAATCGAAGAACTGACCCACCTGAATACCATCGGCAAGCGACTTGATTATAGTAATGTAGTTAATAACCATTGAGGTGCGCTCGTACATATTAATATAGCCTAGCCCTGCTCCATAAATCCCTAGTCCAATGGCTTTCTGAAAACTTGTGTTCAGATTCTTCTCATACTTAGTTTCGGCTATATACTCGCGATTAAAAGGTACGTTTAATCCCTTAATAAGTGCGGCTGTTTCAACGGGTGACGATACGTTTTGAATCATTTCGTCAATTACTTCTGAGGCTATTTCTAGCGGTTTTTCGTCAAGCAGCTCATCGGGGATATCAAACTCCTCGCTGCTATTATTGCGCTCCGAGTTGAAAAATCGGCAAGATGAAGTGGCTAGTAAAACTATAGATAGTATGAGAATTAGTCTTTTATGCATAGCTAAAGGTAATTATTATTAGTTCTTAGCCTTGGTTCTGTCAAGTAAAGATATAAAAAAAATTATTTTCCGAGTTTGGGCAGCTTAATTTTACCAAAAAAATCAATTAGCTTCTTAAGCGCTTCGAAGTATAAAGTGATGTATAGAATTGCTGTCATGAACCATATAAAGCAAATATTGAACCAAAATGTATCGTAATAATTACCAAGCAGATGCTTGCGCGGGGCGAGGAAGTGCGAGCGGAAATCTAAACTATGGTTGGGTATTGGATCTCGGTATATGGGATCGTACTGCTGTACAAGTTCGCCCTTGTATTGGAGAATTTTATTTTTCTCAAATTTTTTGGTAGCCAAATCAGTAATGCTTTCATTGTGATACGCTTGTCGTTTGGCGTGGTAAAGTTTCGGATTTGTAGATATTAGGTGTGAGATAATGTTATCGCGCCTTTGGTTCGCTTTCTGAAATATTTTACTGTAATGCTTTTTTAACTCATCCAGATAGTCGAGGGTTGCATAGGCGGTTTCTAGATCAAAAGTGCCTATACTAAGACTATCCAAATAGCTGTAAGGGATAGCGGGAGCAAGAAAGTTCACCTCCTTAAATAGTGAATTGCGCAGGACCAATAGGTTCTCTTCAAACTTAGCTTGTTTCTTCTTGTCCTCTTTGTATGTGTCAATTAGCTCGAGGTTCTGAGTAACAATTTTTTCAAGTTCAGGGATGTAGTAAACGGTTTTGTAATCGGCGTTTCGCTCAATCTTCTCAATGTCGTAAAAATTCTTATGAAACTCATTGTCTTTGAACTGATGCACCACAAGTGCCTCGTAGCCCCACTTGGTAACCATAAACTCTGCAATCATCGGAACTCTACCAAAACTACCAACAGCCCTATTCAACTTGTCGAAGCTGAACATGGCTCCCGATAGCACCATCATTGGGATCATTACCAATGGGATTACAATGTAAATAGTAACAGCCGAGTTAAATGTGGCTGAAATATTTAGCCCCAGCATATTGGCAAATACGGCAGTGGAAAACAGTATCAACCAGTACTCAAAGTTCATACCCCAGAGCTGCAGAATGCCGTTGGCAATAAGAACAAAAGTGATGCTTTGAATAGCCGAGAGAACAACCAGAATAGATATCTTGCTGAATAAATACGACGTACGGCTTAGGTTGAGGAAAGCCTCCCGTTTCAAGAGTTTCCTGTCCCTAAAAATTTCTTCGGCACTAACGGTTAGCCCAATGAACAGGGCAACAATTAAGGCCATGAATATGTATATGGGAATATTCTCGTTCTCGCTAAATACGTAAACATCGGAGTTAGGATCGGCAATATACCGAATAACGTATGCAAGAATAAATCCTAGAATTGGGGTCTCAAGCAGGTTAAGTACAATGTACTGCGTGTTGCTTACTTTCGATAAGAAATCGCGGGTGGTGTATATGAAAAATTGCTTTAATCGCGATGGTATATTGAGCGACTTGGGCGGTGGCTCACTCTCGTCCTGTACCCCCTTGAGCTTAATGTTTTCGCTAAAATACTCCTCCCATTTGGGTGGCGATACCTTGCGTATTGGAGTGTACCTTCCAAATTCGTCTACTACCTTTGCCTCAATTATGTTGAATATTAGCTCGGGGTTTACGTTACCGCAGGTTGGACATTCCCCCTGATCGCTGTTGATCTGCATGTCGAGCCGTTTGAAATACATCACCGACTCCACGGGATTGCCATAGTATATCATGTACCCGCCGGTATCCAGAATCATCATATTGTCGAACATCTTGAAGATGTCAGATGATGGCTGGTGGATAACAACAAAGATCAGTTTTCCCTTCAGGGTAAGTTCCCTAAGTAGGTCCATCACATTCTCTGAGTCGCGCGATGATAAGCCTGATGTGGGCTCATCGACAAAAAGGATGGCTGGTTCGCGGATTAGCTCCAGGGCAATGTTTAACCTTTTTCGTTGACCTCCAGAGATCATCTTATTGAGGGGGGAACCAACCTTCAAGTCTTTTCGCTCGTAAAGGCCCAGGTTCTGAAGGGTCTTATGGACAAGCTCGGTTAGCTCCTCGTCCGATTTATCCTTGAAGCAGAGCTTGGCATTGTAGTAAAGGTTCTGGAAAACTGTAAGTTCCTCAATTAACAAATCGTCTTGCGGAATAACTCCAATAACCCCTTCAAGCTGGTCGCTCTCTCTGTGAAGGTCAATCCCATTTATTTTTACGTGTCCAGATGTGGGTGCTTCGATACCAGCTAGTACGTTGAGTAGCGTGGTTTTGCCAGCTCCGCTGGCACCCATAATACCAATAAGTTTTCCCTGTTCTTCGTTGAAACTTATATTGCGAAGGCCAATGTCTCCCGATTTGAATTTAAAACCAACATCTTGTACGCTATATGAAATTCGTACACTGGTGGAATCGGCTAGATAGTGAGCTACAACATCGGTGTAGTAAATGGGTTTGCCTTTGGGTAGTTTTATAGAGCTACCGTTGGCAAAAAGATATATGCGTTTATTGTTGATTGGTAGGCCGTTGAGAAAAATATCCTCATGGCCGGTGTAGCGGAGGAAGTAAAGATCCTCGCTTTTTATCTGCAAAATAAAGAGGAATCCATTGAGTGCTTCGGTGGGAATATGTTTACAATGGTTTCCCACCTCTGGCCTATCATGAATTGTGAGGATGCTGGAGAAGTCGAGCTCGTTGGGGTCGTTGTTAATAACGAAATTCTCAATATCGGTAAATTCTTCTTTCGAGAGCTTAAATACGTCGGCCACAGTATTAATAATGGCCATACGCTGATCGGTAAATTTTCGGTCGGCATTCACTAGTTCAAATAGTCGAACTAGCACAACTACCTTTTGTTTTTGGGTTAGGGTTTTGTTAATCTTTTTACATATCCCTAGAATTTTAACCGAATCTTTAACCGAGGTAAGCTTCACTTTTTTGGGCTGGCCGTCCTCCTCATCGCTTTTGTCCTCGTTTAGGCCTGCATGCTGATCGAATAGCTTTATATACTCCTCAACAGCCTCATCGTTTACTTGCTGCATAAGGAAATTCACAACGTAATCACGCTCGTTAGATTCAACACCTTCGTCCTGCTTTGCAATTATTGCAAAGAGTTGCATTAAAGCCTTGAGAATTTCCTCACTCATTGCTAAGTATTAGTAGGTTCTCTGTTTGTAGAGTAAAACTATGATACTGGTGCTAGCTTAAGGTGTAGCTAACCTGCTCGAAGGGAACATCAACGATGTCGGCGTATTCTTCACCAGCCTCCTGCATATCCTCGTCATCCTCAGGGTAGTACCATTTCACGAGAATATCCTTATCGTCCTCATGCATCTCCTCTAGTTTCATGAGGATATCAAGAAGCAACTTGGAACTTGCCGTGTTAAAGTACACCAGCTTAAAGGTGAAAACGGTTTTTGCATTTGGACTTGTTGCGTACTCGTCGAGCCAGTTCAGTATTGGGTCGTAAAAGGCTGTTACATCTTCGGGCAGCGAACGGCCTGAGATCTCAAAGATGTCGTTTTCAGCATCAAGAATTACAGTGGGGGTATCGTCCGTACCCAGGATCTTTATGGTTTCCATAACTCAATTATTTACTCGTTTCGGGAAATGGTTGAGGTTAGAATAAAAAAATGTGTTTCCTCATCGATGGGGAGGAAGTGGTAATCGAGTTTACGACCAGTTTTGCGGGCAATATCAATAAAGCCCAGGCCAGCACCACCTTTCTCCGAAAGCCTTCCCTCGCGCATTTGCGTTTTGTAGAGCTCTTTAAGCCCATCCTTGTCGAGCGTGTTGATGTGATCGAGGATCTTGGTAAGCTCATCAATTTTCAAGTTTTCAATCACATTTCCAGTGGTAACATGATACTCGATTTCGCCTTTGCTCACCATGAAGATGCCCCTGCCAGCAAACAGGAAGTCGTCGGAGCCAAAGCTGTCGGCGTGCTTACTGATGTTTTGCAGGCACTCAACCATAACATGGAATACCTTCTTTTGCACCGAGTTCGACTCCTCCTCTTTGGCCATATTCGATTCGGTGAGAGAGGTGAAGGCCTTGGTGATCTGGTGCGTTATTTCGCCCTCGTACACAAGGGTGATTTCGTGAGCTTTCATCGACTTGTAAAAGTCGTATACAAACTCCAGAAAACCTTTAACATTTCTTTTATCCATAGCCCGTAAAATTAAATAATTTACCGATAATAATCAATTTAGAATTGAATTCCTATTAGTAGAACGTCATCAATTTGCTTATTGTTACCCATATATGCCTCAAAATCCTTTGCAAACAGGTCGTTAAACTGAGGCATTGTGAGCGATTGATTCTCCATAATTAGCTCTCTAACCCTTGCTGGGCTGTACTTTCGGTTGTTCTCTCCTCCAATTTGGTCAGGCATTCCGTCTGAGAAGAAAAATATTTTATCGTTGGGTTTTAATTCAAGGGTGTAGTTGGTAAAATCTTTCTCCTCCTTTTTGGGGTGAGGAATTCCACCAATGGCCTTACGATCGCCTTTGAATTCCTGCAACTCATTGTCTCTTAATAAATACAGTGGCCTGTGTGCACCAGAGTACTGAAGTTCTTTTCGTTTCAGATTTATTTTGCAAAGCGCTATGTCCATTCCATCGCGGGCATCAGCATCGGGCCTATCCTGCTTCAGGGTTTTTCGTACGCCATAGTGAAGTAGATCAAGCACTTTGCTTGCAGAATAACCCGCATCATGGTCAACTACATTGTTCAGCGTGAAGTACCCGATGAACGAGAGAAGCGCCCCAGGAACGCCATGCCCGGTACAGTCAACGGCTGAAATATAGATGTAATCCTCCTTAACGAAAAACCAGGGGAAGTCTCCACTTACCACATCGCGGGGTTTGTAGTAAATAAACGATTTTGGTAGGTATTGTCTTATAATACGATTGTTTGGAAGGATGGAGGTTTGTATGCGCTGTGCGTAATTTATACTCTCGGTGATTTTACGGTTCTTATCCTGAATTTCCAACTCAATACGTTTAGCCTCAGTTATATCGTGGCTCACAAAGAGTATGGTTTCCAGCTCATTCTCGTTGAACTCGGGAATGGCCGAGATATGCATAATGGTTTCGCCAAGCTTTGAGTCGAAGGTTAAATCGCTTTCAATTTTTGCCTTAGTAGTCTTTATGCTTTTTATTGTTTCCTTAAAAAAGTTTGATAAAACTTCGTTCAGATCGACCGAGTTGAGGGTTTGGTTTATCAAATCTTTAACGGGTATGCCTAGGTACTCTTCAACCATAGGGTTGGCGTAAAAGAACTGCCCGCTGGTATTCAGGCGCATAATCATATCGGGCGAGTTTTCGGAAAGGGCCTGCATCTTGCTACGCATACGCTCTTCCTTCTCGGCTCGTTTACGCTCAGTAATATCCTGAGAGTTGAGAATAATACCGTTTATGGCTGGGTCGTCAAGTAAATTTCGGCCAGTAACCTCAAGGAATAGCTTGGTGCCATCCTTTTTCATAAAGGTATACTGAATGGTGATGGGCACCATGGGCGATTCGAGTAGTTTTTGGAACATCTCGTTGATGTCCTGCTCCCCTCTGCGGGTTAGCCTATCCATATCCTTGCCGCCCATCATTTCCTGCGGAGTATATCCTAAAATTTTAGTAACCGAAGGGCTTATGTATGTTAGTTTTTGGCTACTGCTGTAAATTGATATAATTTCCGAGGCGTTCTCCAGCAACGAGTGTAACCTTTTCTGCGCATTCTCCACCTCTTGAATCTTCGACTCAAGCTGAAGATTGGAGTTTTCTAGCTCTTCGTGAGTTGCCCTCATCTCCTCGGCATTCTGCCGAAGCTCCTCTTCGTTCTCCTTCAGTTCTTGGGTCATTTGCTGTGCTTCAAACAGCAACTTCTCCGTTTTTTGGTTGATGCGAAGGTTAAAGATGGTGCGTGCAATAATCTCACCCATCTCTCTGAGGAAACGGATGGTGAGCTCTGGTATGTGGTCGTCGAGTGAGGCAAATTCAATAACCCCTTGCAGCTTCTCGTCAGTAACCAATGGTACTATAAGAATGCTTTTGGGTTTCTTGTCGCCTAAAATTCCAGAGGTTATGGTTACGTAGTCATCGGGTATCTCAGTGCGATAAATAATGTCCTGTTCGTAGGCACACTGCCCAATAAGCCCTTCCCCAATCCTAAACTCTTGGTTTATAAACTTTTTCCGGTTGTATGCATAGGTGGCCAGGTTAACTAGTACGTCCTTCTCCTCGTTGTATAGATAAAGTGCCCCCTGAATAATGCTGATATACTTGATGAGCTTAACTAGTACCTCGTACGATAGCTCCTCGAGGTTATTATGTAGCCTTAGTATGTACGAAACATCATCCTTGCCTTTCGATATCCAATTCTGTTCAGCTTCTTTCTTATTGTTTTCAAGCAGGTTGTCGCGCATTACCAGAAGCGATTTCCCTAGGATATCATCCTCATCGCTAATTTGGAAGGGTGCCTTATAGTTGCCCTCGCCAATGGTTTTTGCAAATAGGGCGTTTTTGTTGATGTCCTGATCTTTTTGCCGAAGCTCCTCTTCCAAAAACGAAACCTTCTCCTGATGACGTTTTACGGTGATATAGGTGATGTAGATAAGTAACAGGGGAAGTAGATTGAGTAGCCATAGCGAGGGGTTTGCCTTATGAATGGTGCCAATGCCCTTTAGTGAAAAGGGCACCTCTTGCATGGTAAATTCTAATATCCAGGCGGCAATTAGGGCTACTAAACCCACAACTCCCGCAACAATAACTCTTTGGATTATTGCTCTGCGTGAATTCTCTGATGAGGTGATGTTATGATTTGTCATATTATTCCTCTGTACTGTTGCCAATTGTAGTTAGTTGCTCGTCCAGTATATGGCCAAGTTGTTCGAAAATTTTCACCTTTTCGGCACTAAATTGTGTAAACGAAGCAAATTCCAGAACACCTACAGTCGTATTGTCCTTATTGATTATTGGTACAATAAGCAGATGTTTTGGAGATCCTTTTCCCAATCCAGATAGTACCGTTATGTAATCGTCGGGAACCTCTGTGAGGTTGAGCACCACCTTGTTTTTTGCCACTTGTCCGGGGAGGGTTTCACCCTCGGCAAAGGTTGGCGGTTCGCTTTCCGAAAAATAGGCGTAGGATGCAATCATCTCGAACATATCGGTTTCACTGTTCTTGGTGAAAGCTATGGACTGAACAATATCGTTTGTTTTAGCAATATTCGATAGCAACTTCTCCAGAAACTTCTCTTGGTTCTCAAATTTCTCAACGGGAATTAGGCTACTGGCTTCACTCTGGTAGTCTATGGTTACTTGCTGCTCCATCGCGGCCTTTTCTTCCTCTTCCTTTTCCTTACTTCTTTGATTTTCCTTGATGGTATTTTTTAGTTGTTCCAGCTCCCTGCTGGTGTTGTTCATCAAGGTGGTGCTTGCCAAAAGTTTCTGAAAAATCAGAATTGCGAGGGCAATGGATGCAACCGTAAAGATTACCGCCAGCAGCGAGGTTTCTCCCTGCGACTGGATTATTTGGTTGTGAAGGCTAAAAAATGTGCCCGATATGCTAATTACCAGCAATACCAAAAGGATGCCGTAGCTAAATCTTGAGGTTTTAGAGAAGATTTTCATAGGGCATCTACTATTGTTTAATGTTTTGTAAAAATCTGATAATTTGGTCGGTTTTCATAATATGGTCGACCTTGGTTATTTTGAGTGCCGATTCGGTCATCGTTTTCACCTGGCATTCTATTGGATCCTGAACGATGGTAATCCCGCCGTTGTCGCAAATCTTTTTGAGCCCATATGCACCATCCTTATTGGCTCCGGAGAGTATTATGCCGATTAGCTTTTCGCGGTACACCTGAGCAGCAGTAACGAACGATAGGTCGATTGAGGGCCTGGAGTGGTTAACAGGAGGCTCAGTGGATAGAGCGATCTTGTTGCCCAGCTCAATAAACATATGGTAGTTTGCCGGGGCAAGGTAGGCTTTCCCAGGTTTAATCTGATCCTTATCGAAAGGTTCAATCACAGGAATGGCCGATTTTATTGAAAGGGCTTCAACAAAACCGCTACGTACATGCTTTAGCCTGTGCAGGCTAAGCAGCACGGGCAGTGGAAAATTAGCTGGTAATGAACTCAATATTCGGGTTATTACCTGAAAACTCCCTGCTGAACCACCTATGATTACTGCTTTATACATTTTATCGTTAGTTAACCTACTTTTTTCTTGTAAATCTTTTCGGAATCGTTTACCACTGTAAATTTATTGTTTGAATTTGTATTTTCCAAAGTTTCCTTAGCACCCAGTACTAAATACCCACCAGGGGCTAAACTGCTATGAACTGCGTTAAGGGTTTTGTCCTGAAGTAGCTGGTTGAAGTATATTAGCTGGTTGCGAAAAAGCACTAACCTCATCCCCGATGGAGCATTGGAGAAAAGTGTATCCTGCTTAACAAACGAAACGTTTTCCACCAAGTTTTTGTCAATTAGTATTGTTCCGCTATTACTTGCTGTGGTGTGATAATCGGTGTATCGTTTTGTGCCGTTGGATCGTTCGTAATTGGCCTCGTTTACCTCCAGCTGTTTTATGTCCAGCTGGCCAGACTTAATTTTTTTTGTCACCTCATCGCTAATGGTTGATGCCGTTATATGAAATTTGTCCAGCAGATCCATCTCTTTAAGAAGGATACATAGTGAATAGATTTCCTCACCAGAATCGAAGGCTGCTACCCAAATTTTTAGCTTGCTGTTGTTTTTCTCAATGGCAGGTATTATATCCTCTCGTAGGCTACGCCATAGCGAAGGATCACGAAACATTTCCGTTGTTTCTGGGGTGATGTCCTTTAGGAAGTGTTCAAAAAAATCCTTGTTCTTCAGTAGCCTATTTATCAACCCTTCCGAGTCTTTAAGCCCGTGTTTCACAATCACATCCTCGAGCCTACGCTTAAACGATGTGAGGGCAAAGTCCCTAAAATCGTAGCCGTAAGTGTCGAGCAACGTCTTGATTACGTTCCGTGTTTCAACTATGCCAATTTCGTATCGATTCATTATTAACAATTTGAGTAATGCTACTTGCTCCTGAGCTGCTTCGATAGTTCCTCTACTTGTTTCTGGAGCAGTGTCTCTGCGTTTTTACCCTTGCTGATATCTATTCCTATGTTGATTATCTTAACAACCTTGCCATTGCTATCCTCTATTGGTGTGTAGTGTTCCGATATCCAAACTAACTTGCCATTTACCTTAAGGGAGAATTCCCTTTGCTGAGGAATGCCGTTGAGCAATTTATCCCAGAATTGATTATACTTTTCGGGGTTGGTCTTTGCCTCCAGGTCAAGATCGGAGTGTAGCTTGCCAACAATTTTCTCCTTAGGATCGCCTAAAACCTCTTCGTTGCGGTTGTTAATAAATGTTATTTTTCCGTTAGGATCACATTCTGTCACCAAGCAGGTGGTGTCTAGGGCTTTTAGCAATGCCGATATTTCTTCTTGTCGTTCCTGAGCCAGCTCTTGCTCGGCTTGCAGTTCAATTAGATTTTTCTCTATCTCTTCGGCTTGTTCCTGAGCTTTAAGCTCAATTTGCTTAGAGGTTGTTACATCTTGCCCCAAGAAGAATATCTTAAAGATTTCACCAGTTTCATCAAATGCAGGCGATATGCTGCTCAGGATGTAAAGTTCCTCGTTGTTTCTGTTAATCCATCGAAGTGTTCCCTTGAAGGTCTCACCGGCAATGATATTTTTCCAGGAATTGGTAAATGCACCTATGTCGTTGGGGTGAATAATACTGCTGATGGATTTGTCGTCAATCTCGCCTCTTGTGTAATCGAGAAGACTCAATATGTTTGTATTGATGTTAAGAAATTCTCCCTTGTCGGTTAGCTCGGCAAATAGCATTGCCTGGTTGATGGCTGATGTCATTCCCTCCATTTCAATGGTTTTGCGCGACATCTCCTCCTGGGTAGCCTGCATCTCCTCCATGTTTTGGCGCATCTCCTCTTCCTGTGCAGCCATCTCCTCACGTTGTTGCTGCGATTGCTCGAGCAATTGGGTAGTTCGGATGCTATTCTTTACGGCCGATAGGGTAGAGGCAATACTCTCTCCAATCTTCTCAATAAACTCAATTTCGTGCGATTTAAAATCGTTGAATGAAGCTATTTCGATTACGCCAAATACCTTTTCCTCCAATTTCAAGGGTACAATTAACAATGAGCGAGGTGGTGCTTCTCCCAACCCCGAGGTAATATCTAAATAATCTTCAGGAATTTCTTTTAGGTACACCGTTTGTTTTTCGATGGCGCAGTTGCCAACAAGTCCCTCGCCAAGCGCTATGGATTTTTGCTTAAATTTTTTCCGATTGTAAGCATATGCCGAGAGTAGTTCTAGCTCAGGTTTCTCCTCATCGTCCTCGTTAAGAATAAACAGCCCCCCCTGATTTGCACTAAGGTAATCGAGCAGGTTCTGGGTTACATTATCGGAGAGTGCTTGAAGATTGTTGTTGTTCTGTCGGAGTATATCGGCAAATTTGGCAAGCCCTGAGTTTACCCAGTTGCGCTGCTCATCTTCTAATTTTCTGTGCTGTTCCTCCTCAAATGCTTTTTTGAGGTTCTTACGCATATTTAGCAGGGCGTTGCCCAACTTATCGTTGGGGCCAAGGGGTATGAATTCGCTGTTCAGGTTGTTTTGCCCTATATCGTTGGCAAAAGTTGCAGTTTTGGCAAGCCCCTGAATTAGGACGTTGAGTGATTGAATTATTTTTCCAACCTCATCGTTTGATTGATGTGATAGGGTTTCAGGCGTTTCTCCTTTGGCCATAAGGCTTACGCTTTGGTTCACCTTTTCAATGGCGCTAAGGGTTGGGTTAAGGGTTAGGTTTATTAGAACAACTATGGCAATGGAACCAAAAATTACTAGAATAATCATTACCATCCGATTGGCCTTTAGCCCTTCAGTTGCCTCGTTTAACTTAATGGGCAATCCGATGAATGCATTGTGCTGATTAACTTTTTTGAAAAAAATTAGTATTTTTTGCTCCTTGTTGTTCACCAGCTCAGAGTGTTCCAATAGCCCTTTCCCTTCGGGATTTGAAAACATTTGATTAAGCAATTCTCTTGGGAAACGGTGCCCCTCTTTGTAAAGATGAATGCTGTATAACCCCTCGGCATTTACCATAAATGGGTAGTCGGATGTATAGAACGCAGGCTTGCTGAAGTATGGTTTTAGGGCGATATAATCGTTGTGGTTAAATCCTGTTTCGTTTTGTTTGTCAACCTCGGCAATTATTGCCGAAAGGCTCTCGAGGTAAACCTCAGATTGAGTGTGCATCGATTTCTCTACCCTTTTCAGAGAGAATGTGTATACCGTAATTCCCGAGATAGCATATAGGAAAAGCAGAAACAGCCCAACTACCAGTTGGATTTTTCGTTTCATGCTTAGTTTGCTTAACAATTTCATAATTGTTTGGTTCTAGAAAGAATAATTCTACTTTTTGATGTAAGCTTGTCCCATCTTTTCGAACTTATTGGCCCAAGGGCCAAGGATCGTTTCATGCATCCCCAGCAGCAGTATTCCTTTGTTGTACAGATTGGAGTGAAACAGATCGAATACCTTGTTCTGCAATGTATAGTTGAAATATATTATTACGTTTCGGCAAAGAATTAGGTCGAATTTTGCGAAAAACAGATTGCCATCCCTAACCAAGTCGTGCTTTCTGAATATTGGTTTTTCGGTAAGGTATTTCTTCATGGTTATCGTATCGCGCGCCTTGTCAATATCGAAGTACTTCTCGTAGGGTACATCATTAAACTCTTCGTAGTTCAGTGGGTTTTGCTTGATTACCTTGTCAAAGTTATCGAGATATGCAATGTTGAACCGGTACTTGTACTCCCCTTTTTTTGCTGCTTCCAGCACATCGGTGTTAAGATCGGAGGCAAAGATTTTTGCTTTATCGAGCATTTCCATCTCGTTCAGGAGGATCATCATCGAGTAAACTTCCTGCCCTGTTGAACATCCGGCGTGCCAGATATTAATATTTTTATTGTTTTTGAAACGAGGCAGAATCCGAGAGCGTAGCGTGTGCCACACTTGGGGGTCGCGGAAAAGTTCAGTAGTATTTACGGTTATTTCTCTTACAATCTTCTCGGTGAACTCGGGCTTGTTCTTTATGGCTGATATAAGGCCAGTGATATCCAGGTTGAAATCGGTGAGTACCTTTTGCAGCCTGCGTTTTAAAGACTTATCGGAATACTCGCTGAAATCGTATTTTGATGAGTTCTTTAAGGTGGTTACGAAATATTGTAGGTCTTGATCAGATATAACCATAGAAAAAATTCGTTACGATATCGTTGTATCCCGAATATTCGACAATTAATTATGTTCTAATACGCAAAAAACCTTTAACTAGTTACTGCAATAATCAGGTTGTTGTTGAATTTATCAGGAATAATATAGTAACTACACTAAGCCTGTTTAACTTGCTAAAAATATAAATAGTTATCTAAATGGCAAAGTGAAGTGGGTTTATTTTTAGGTTATTGCCTTCGCAGGGAACTTATATTGGTTAGTTTGATGTTGTTTATGCGGTTTTAGATACTATGCTAATAAATTTTTGTTAATCCAACCCTAATTAATGAAATAACCCCGAGGTTACTCGGGGCTTGAAATAGAAATATTATTTTGAAGAAAAACGTTACCCGCTAACTTTTTGCTTGTCGAGCACATCGTATATGGAGTTGTTGCTTACAAATTCAGGTACAATCTCTTTCATCTTGGCAACAAGTTCAAATACATTAGCTTCGATGATAAGGTGCGTAAGGTCGTCGAACCCTTTCTGAATTATGCTCTTGTCGTATTCTCTCACCTTGGCACGTAGTATTTTTGGGTGATATGTTGGCAGTGTATTCTCCTCGTTGTTGAGCAGCTCTTCGTAAAGCTTTTCGCCAGGGCGAAGCCCAATCTCCTTGATTTCAATGTCTTTGCCCAGTTCAAGCCCCGATAGTTTTATCATTTTGCAGGCCATCTCGTAAATCTTCACCGGACGGCCCATGTCGAATACGAAAATTTCACCTCCATTACCCATAGCACCTGCCTCTAGCACCAAATTACAAGCCTCAGGAATTGTCATAAAGTAACGCGTGATATCACGGTGTGTAACTGTTATTGGACCGCCCTTTTCAATCTGCTTGCGAAATAGTGGCACTACCGAACCGTTGGAGTCGAGAACGTTACCAAATCGTGTGGTGATAAACTGGGTTGCACCGTTGCTGAGGGATTGAGTGTAAATTTCGGCAATTCGTTTTGAGGCACCCATTACATTTGTTGGGTTTACAGCCTTGTCGGTCGATACCATTACGAATTTCTTCACCTTATGCTTAACCGCAAGATCTGCTATGGTGCGAGTGCCAAACACATTAACCAGAAGAGCTTCGTATGGGTTGTTCTCCATAAGCGGAACGTGTTTGTATGCTGCGGCATGAAAGATAATGTCGGGTTTATAGTTTTCGAATATTTGCTGGATCCGGAATTTATCCTTTACGCTCGCAATTACGTATTCTGCCAGGTGGCTAAACTTATTCAATTCGTCCGAATTGCTTATTTCGGTTTGAATATCGTAAAGCGCCGATTCAGCTTGATCGAGGAGGATTAGCTTCGCTGGCCGGTAGGTTATGACTTGTCTTACCAGTCCCGAACCAATGGATCCTGCAGCACCTGTAATAAGTACCGATTTACCAAAGATATATTTGGAAACATTGCTGCTATCCATCTTAATGGGATCGCGCTGGAGCAGCTCTTCAATCTTTACCTTTCTGATCTGCTCAGAGCTGAGCTGTCCATTAATCCATTTCTCAATGGCTGGCACCACTTTTACCTCTAAGTCCAAGTCAAGTGCCTCCTCAACGATTGAGCGCTGCTTGTCGGCATCAAGATTTTGGATAGAAATAATAAGCTGATCGACTTTGTGTTTCTTGATGTACTCCTTGGAAAGGGCTAAGTCGGGGGGGAGGATTCGAATGCCTTCAAGCATCTTCCCAATTTTACCCTGATTCTCATCAATAAAGGCCGATGTATGGTATGATATGTAAATATCCTGTAAAAGCGCATTGCGGGTGAGGATACCCGAAGCACCAGCACCGTAAATTAGAACTGTCTTGTTTTCCTTTTTGCGCGATCCGGCAATTACGTGATAGGTTGTTTTTACTATAATACGAGCGCCCATCATAAAAAAGTAGGCCAGCAGGAAATGAATTACGAGGGCTCCAATTGAAATATCTTGAGCAAATGAGCTCCCGAATAGCCTAAAGCCGAAAGCTACAGCCGTAATAAGTACAAATGCAGTTCCGTTAGCCTGAAGAATTTTTAGCGCATCGGTAAAACCAGTATGTCGAATAATACCTGAATACGATCGGAAAATTACAAAGCTGATGGAGTAAATATAAGTGATTATGATTGCCTGAACGGCAATGTTAGATATGTCGAATTGATAAAGGTTGAAGTTGAGCCTAACAGCGTAGGCAACAAAAAATGACACAAAAATAATCAGCATATCAAAAGCAAAAATGTACCAACTAGGTACAAACCGATGAGAGTATTGCTTTATAATATTCCGAAGCCAAAGTTCTTTTGCAGTAAAAAGGCTCATATTCTTGCCGTTTTAGGTTTGCTTATACAAAACTAATGGTTTTTGGTTAATATGCAATCCATTAGCCTTTTGTTTTTTACTTGGTACCACTTTCCAGCGGCATTACATAGTTATCAAATTTTGTACCAATTAACAAATAGGGTTGTTGTTTTAAGTGTAATTAAATATGCTGTTGTTTTTAATCTTCTTAAAGTCAGTATCTAAAAGGGATTAAATACAAACGTTATTCTTAATTAGTATTCTTTTGATTAGTAAAATAGTTGCCAATATTCCAGGTTAAACCGAACATTAACCCAAAATTATTGAAAAGATCACCTTTGTCTACAGCAAGTGTTGCGTTAATGCTAAGGGGTAAGTTTTTCTTAGGTTTCCAACTAGTTTCGAACATGAAGTAATATTGTTTTAGCGCAGGATTAAAGAAGTATTCCTCCTGATTTACATCAGGATCTATGCTTCCCCAATATGTTCCCATATTTAGCCCAGTATATGTTCCAAAGTATCGAACATACGATGCCAAAAACCGATACGATAGATTTGGTAAAAACTCACCCTTAATCCCAAAATGATGTGCAATATTTCGGTTGCTTACAAAGAGAACAGAACTGTAAGTGTTGATGTTGGGGTCATATTTATCTAGCTGATGTTGCGTCATAAAAAAGGGTGAACCCAATGACATTCCAAGGTATGAATGCCCTGTGCGGTACATCCCATTGTTGTAGTAATTATCGCGACCGCCATATGGGAAACCGCAGTTGGGCTGGTCGCAGAACCATGGTTGATCGCCTTCGCGAGGGTCTGAAAGACCCGGCCCGCTCTGGTGCATTGTGTACAAAAATTCGTATAGAATTTCAGTTATGATTTTTGATTTGAATGGATTCTCCACTCTTGCCCCCCAAAGGCCATCGGCCTTGTTGCGGTATCGCATTCCCGATCCATCGGTGAAAATATGTTGATAGTAAAGATGTGCTTCGGTATCACCAAATTTGGCCTTTAAACCCCAGTCCCATACACCAGAGTGAAATCCCAGCGCGTTAACCTCGTTGGCTGGCGATCCATCAGCACCCTCTTTGGCAATCATTACTCTTAAAAAATCGGAAAGCGATGCGGGTAGCTCACCGTAAACCGGCGAATTTCCACCCCAAATGGCGGTATGGTTTATTCCCCAGTATGCATTTACAGGAAAATTACCACCTAGCTGCACGTGAAAGGATTTGTTGTGATGGTATGCATTGGTAACAAAGCGAGAGTTGTCGAGCCACCCATGGGCAAAGTGTCCTTTAAACTCCAAAAGTCCAAAGGTATAAGGAACCTTAGTAAATTCTGGTATCGATAGCACAACTTGGGGAATTGGCACGGCGTTGTTGCTTATGGCCACCGATCCCGATGATAGCTCACCCAATGAGATTCCGTGAACTGCTTGCTTTCGGCCTGCTTCGATATGCATAAACCACAGCTTGGCTTCTAGGTAACCTTGCTGAATATATGCTGTAGAGTGGGCTGATGCTCTTGCAATCAGATCAACGCCTGCACCTAGACTAAATGTTTTACTGCCGTCGATTTTGTATTGATTCGATAAAAGGGTAAGTCCGTTGGCGCTGGCATCATCAAAAATGCCCCAGCGATTGTGGGTTAGCCAAAAACTTTGATCTTTGGTTGTGCCAAAAGTTGAGTAAAGTGAAATGTCACTTCGAAACCTGCTCGAATCGGTTTGTGCAAAAGCCAGGTTGATTGATAGCAGAATAAGCGTAGTGAAGGTTATGAAAAATCTTATCATAAGTTTTTTTTGGATGCGCAAAGGTAGGAAAAAGAATTTAGATTGGGCGTTCTGCGCTGTGTCTCGTAAGAACAGCGTTTTCCCGCAAAATAAACTGCGGGACAAGTCTTGCTGAGATAACGGGATTCAAAATTCTCCTCATCGCATTATTGCCTCACCGCCTCATCGTTCTGCGT
>DDWD01000057.1 GCA_002345825.1 Bacteroidales bacterium UBA2295 | reverse complement strand
AGCAGCACCATTATCTTATTACTAGCGGAAACGGTAATATCAACAACAAACTCCTCATTGGGATTAAGCTGCTCATTTACAATGCTCTCTACTAGCTCCTTGTCTATCATCTTTCAAAATATTATAGCAAAACAGGGGACTTAGGTCCCCTGCGCGCCTGCGGTATGACGGTGCAAAAGTATAAAAAAAACATTACACAGCAAAATATTTCGCTGAATTCTAATGCAATGCGATTTATTTACATCAATTTTACATAGCATTAATACTTTTGACCTTCCTGTAATTTAAAAATCAAATTAATGCTTTTGGTTGAGCTGTAGGGCTACTATTTAATTTGAATCTTTAGTGATACTCCACCAAAACCCATGCGCATCTCGTTGCTGGTTAGTCGCCCCAAGGGTAGCTGCACAAAAGGCTCGACCGAGATTGTGGACTTATCGGTAAACGGAAAGGTGTAACCAGCCGATAGGTTTAGCAACCCGAAAAGATCTAATCGGCTAAAAGCGCTGTACTCATTACTAACCTCTACTGATCTAGTGGTGTTGGAATCGAGATAATACGCTCCTGATGAAAAGTCGATTAGCTTTTCGGAGTAACGGCTTGTGCCTGTGAACTTTTGGCTAAGGTATACTAGCGATGAAGCACCAGCAGAAATAAAGAAATTCGAATTTAGTCTCTCGTGTATTTTGAATACAAAGTTGATGGGAATTTCCATTGCCACAAGGTCAAGGTGGTTGTCGAACAGCACAGCCTCACTTGAGTACTCGTTATTGCTAGCGGTTGGTAGAGCATCATACATTAAATCGCTATTGCCTGAGGTAAGGGTTTGCAAACCGTAGCTATGCTTTGCCAGAGCCAAACCAGGCCTTATGTAGATTTTGTTGCTTAGCTTATGCTCGGTATACAACCCAACCGAAACGCCCGGTGCGTCGGAGATTAGGTTTTCCACTGCAGCCACCATACCCGAAAGCCCGGCAACTATTATAGTTTTTTGGGTATGGGGCACTTGGGCCAACAGCTCAACAATGGGCTGCATTGTATGGCTAGTACTAACAACCTCATTGCTTACACTGGTCGAATCCATTTCGCTCGTTTGGTCCTGCTGACGGATCTGCTCTACCTCAGCCCCTTCTTCGATAAATTTATTTGCTTCTGCCAAAAGCAACGTGTCGGGTTCTTTCTCATCAACGGAATCCTGAACAACAAGCTGATTATGATGCTTATTCTCAACCACTGCTTTATCATCCCCCTTACTTCTTGCAATTGATGGTTGACTTGTAGATTTTGGCTCGTAGGGTTCAGGTATGGGTTTTAACTCTTCTGGGTTATTTGCAGGTATGGTTTGGGGTTGCTCAGGCACCTGACTCTCGACCAACTCATTATTTTGAAAATTGGGTTGCAACGCCCTAAAGGCCATATAGCTACCAAGCGAAAATAGAATTGCTATGGATGCAGCCTTTGCCCATAAGGGCAAAAGTGCCAGTAAACCTCTGGATTTATTCTGCTTTTGAACAAAAGCCTCCCATCCGGCATTGGCCAAATGATCAGCATTGTAGTCGCCAAATGTTTCCTTAACCCTATCTGAAAAATCTTTATCAAACTGCTTCATGGCACCTCTTCTCAGAATTAATATGCAGCTTATATAGCTTTTGAATCATCCTTTTGGCTCTAGTTAAGTTTGAACGCGATGTTGATGTGGCCACCCCCAGCATTACACCTATCTCTTCGTGGGTATAACCTTCAATTTCGTATAGGTTAAAGGTTATTCGGTACACCTCAGGGAGTTTGGCGAACAGCTTTATGATATCGTCGGCACTAAGAGATTGTTCCACTTCGGGCTCAATATCGCTACTTAGCTCGTTGTCGTCAATGCTCAGATTAAATGAGTGCTTCTGATTTCGCCTTAAGCTATCGATCGCAGTATTGACCAATATCGTTGCAAACCATGGTTTAAATGGCTTAGCAAGGTTGTAACTAGAGAGGTTCTCGAACACCTTAACGTAGCTGTCGTTTACTATGGCCATGGCCTCGCTCTGGTTTGGAAAATATCGAATGGCGATTGACATGGCGAAAGAGAAATACCGTTTGTAAAAGGCCTCCTGATACTTTGAATTGGCCTTTAGGCAACCCTCAATCAGCTCCTCATCCGATAAACTCGTAATATCCTGTTTTTTCCAAGCCATTCTGTACCATTAAATCGAATCCATGAATATAACTCTTATTGACCCGATTTAATTTTGTTTTCCACCGATTAATGCATTAAGTTTCTATAAAGCCAAATCTATCTAGGGTCGGCAACCTGACCAATAAACATTAGCGTGTTGGTGGTACGCTCACGAATGGCAAAGACAAAGGGTTTATCGACCCTAAAGATTACAGGACCTGGTGTAGAGGTAAGCTCTACCCCTATGATTGTTACAGCAGCAGCCTCGGTACCCTCCTCGTTTACATCAACAAAGGTATTTTGCTTTACAAAGCTTACAAATATTGATGCGTCAGCAATACCCGACAAGTCGGCTAGCAATTCATCAAAGGCATCAGTCATGCCCATGCTCTTGAGCTGGTCGTTTAGTACTTTCTCGTATGAGAATTTAAATTTGGGCATATAAACCTCTGCCGTTCCAAAATCGGAGTAGCTATCGAGCGATGAGGTGATTGATTGCCATACTTCTCCAGTAAAATCAGTGTTGAAATCTTGTAAAGTTTCGTTGGGTACAATAAGAACCATAGTAAAATTGGTTCGTCCGTATGGAAGCTCAATGGCTTTATAGCTATTGCCATAGGCAACTCGTGCACCCACCTCGCCCTGCATGGTAGGAACGTTGGCAGTGGTTCCATTATCGAAAAAGAAAGGTCTATCGTCGGTTAGCGATTTATCGAACTGATAGCTCCAATCGCCCTTAAAGTAGAGGGCATTCATTAGGAACATCACTGCATTGCCAGAAATACCGTCCAGAACCCTGGGGATCTTCCCAAAGGTATTATCGCTGGCCCACTTGTTAATTGTAGTAAGCGCCGATGGCGATCCAAAGTCGAGACTCTGAGTATGGGCGTCGAAATTGGTGGCCATTGTGCTAAGGAATGATGGCTTAACCGAGAACTCGTTGCGGTAGAAAATGGCATTGGCTAGAGCCAGCTTAACCTTTGGATCAGCCTGCAAAAGTTGTCCTACCAAACTCTTATAAGCTTCGTTCACCTCAACAATGCTAATATCCCCAGGATATTTCAATGTGCTTTTGAGCTGAGAGTAAGTTTCTCCAGCACATCCATTCAGCAGCATTGTAAGCGCGGTACTAGCGCTAAGGGGCGACAGCATAAGGTTTTTATTCTCCTCCACAGCCGTTTTTGTGAACAGCTCAATGCCAAAGTCGTTGCTATTGGAAATCAATTCGACCGATTTTGCAGTTAGATCAATTTGCTTGGGTGTATGATTGGGAATTGGGTCGTCCTTTTTGCAACTTCCCAAAAACACAAAGGGGAGGATTAGTAAGATTGGAAGTAAATTTTTCATGGTATTATCTTTTAATGTTTCCATATTACTTATCAACACCCACAAAGTACAGGTCATATCCGCCCTTGCCTCCAGGACGATTTGAAGAGAAGATCATCATAAACCTATCTACATCAACATACTCTTCAATTAGGATTGGGCGAAACTCATCTTCGGGCGAGTTAATTGTTGGGCCAAAATTCACGGGTGCCGACCACTGGCCATCCTCAAAAGTGGAGTAGTACAAATCGTAGCCCCCTTCGCCACCGGGTCGGTTTGAGGAAAAAACCATTGCTTTTCCCAGTATAAAGGGGCACTTATCGTCGTACTCGCTAGACATAGCCTCAACCTTAGTCACCTCAATATCACTTAGGTTTTCTAACGATGAGATAAGTTCATCATCGGAAATCGCCACTGGGGTGTAGTAAATACTAAAAGCCTCATTCTCCCTGTCGGAACAAAAGTAAATGCCAGAAAAATCACTATCGAAGCTAGGATACAAATCATTATAATCCGAGGCGAATGCACTAAGTGGTGCTCCTTCGGTAAAGGTGTTTAAATCTACATTGTGTGTATAGCCAATCTGGAATTTACCCGTGATATCGGTAGCATAAAGGAGTAGAAATTCGTCGCTGTTAGTTTTTCTATTTGGATTAAAAACCAGGTATGGCCCAAACTCGTTGCCAACTGTATTGGCCTTATCAACAGCATCATTTATGACATCGAGCGAAGGCTGGTAAACACCCCAGTGCGAGTAACCATTTATAATGGCTAGTTCTCCGGATATTTTTGAGAACGAGACTGTCATGGGCTGGTAAATAATATCGAAATTCTCCCCACTGGTTTTCCTATTGGTTGAGAAGCAGAATGGGATAAGGCTGCCTAGTGTTGGTGCCGTTGAGTTATAGTCGTCGTACTCGGTGTTAAATGGAGCCAAGTTTACAGGGGATGATGGCAATTCGCCCTGAAAATAGGGTTCTGGTTCGGGCAAGCACGATATCAAAAGTAATGGCAATAGGCTAATAATGCCGAAAATGATTTTTTTTGAAGTAGTCATATCGTTATAATTATAATTATGTGTTTACGGTTAACAATAAGCAACGGTTGGGTTTTTAGGCTGTGTCCCCCTCCTCTAACAAAATAAGCCGGAGCGGGAACAAAATGGTCTTATCTTGCTATATACCAACTGTTTTGTATTGTGTATTATGTGCTGCAAGTTATTCTATTTTAGTTTTACTTCTAGCCCAATCTTTGCAAATCCTTCCATATAGTAATCGCATCCAATATGAAAATTTAATGGCATTATCTCAATAGCAATCCTACTGTTTTTGGGATTAATTCGAAATCCTCCCCCAAGAAATCCTCCATAATGCCAATCACTAATATAATCCGAGTTACTCTCAGCAGGGGGGAACCCTCCTGGGCCTAAAAGTCCTTTGGTGTTGTTTATTACACCACCAGCACCAATTGTTAGTGAAAAGGCTTTTATTCGTATTACATCAAAATAAATAATTGTCTCTAAATTAATTGAGTTAAACCATTGGTCTCGAACATCTAGAACGTATTTAGCATTAAAGTAACCAAATGTAAGATTAGGATTTAATCTCAGTCTATCTTTCAATAAATCAAGTTGATATCCAACAGATAATAATCCACCGCCGCCAGTTGTTCTATAACCATCTGAAACTCCTATCCCGATACCATATTTTAATGTGCTTTTCGAGAACCCATTGTCCTGCCCTTTTGCACTGAATACAATAAAAATTGATAATAGAATCAGTCCAATTTTTAATTTTGATAGCATAATTACAAATTCCCTTTTTAAATTCATTTAATGTCAGAAAGGTTGCGTCTTGGCTGTTGTTGCGCACAACTACTATCTTAATACGCTTATTAAAGCGAAAACGCTGCAATTGGTTAAAAAATTCACGCTGTTTTAAGGCTTAGCGTTCTCTTTGGCTTGTAATGCCTACGCTATTATTAATTGGATTTTACGTTGCTACAAATTCATACTTACGCCAAGCCAAACCTGCATTCCAAAGTAATGTTCATTTGCTAAAGCATTCTTCTCGAAAACAGGCGAAACAATTAGTTCAACCCCAAATCGCTGGGTTGGGTTAAACTTTAGCCCACCCATAAAGGCATTGGACACTCGACTAACCCTTTCGCTGGGTTCAGTAATTCTCTCACCTACGTTTGTATCTATTGTTATGTCTCCATCAAATTCCCTCTCGCGATAATCGTATAGAATCAGTGTACGACTTTCGACCAGCCAGAAATTCATCGTGCGATTATATCCAAAAATCATTGTGAAACGGTCGCTGTAACTCCGTTCGTAGAATATGGGTATTTGAAAGGATCGCAATTGCGATTCGAACTCCCAAATAATTGTTTTGTCCTCGACAGTTCTGGTGTATCTTTCCCAGGTATTTATAGTTGATTCGTAATCGTACATTGAGTAATAGTACGACTCGGCATAGGAGTCAACATCCTCGCTGGTTTCGGTTTGCTGCTTGCGTATCCCGGCTATGGCTCCAAATCGAACCTTTTTATCCTCACCCAGTTGCCATTCAAATCCTGCGCTTACAGAATGGGTCAACTTGGTTCGCGTACCCGAGCCCGTTCTATAATCGTGCATATTGGAAAACCCATTGCTTTCGCTTACCCTGTTGGAGTACTCGTAGTAGTAATCGTTCTCCGATTCACTCTCAATGCTTGAGGCTAATGAAATATCCTGATTAGATAAGGACAGGTTATATAGCAATCGAAAGTTTAAATCGGATCGAACCTCACGCTCCCACTGAAATCCACCGTAAATATTTTGCCCGATATGCTCCCAACTCTGATCTGATACGTACCAACTACTGTAATCGCTCCAGCTGGTGCCACCCTCCTGTCCACTATTCGAGATCGATTCATCATCCCTATCCATCAGCTGATTGGCACTCCCTGTTAAATAACCGGCGTACATACCTATACTGTTCCTTTCACCTCCATAGGTCAATCCAAGGGAAAAATCCCAATGATCGTATTCTTGAGTTCGGTTCTCGAAACTCTTCCAGTATGAATAGTAATCAACACGTTGATTCCAAAGGTTACTGCTACCAAAACTGCCCTCACGATCGAAAACAAAGCGACCGGCCTTAGCGCCAATCGATAAGTCATCAGTTAGCTTCCAGCTAAGGAAGATATTTAACGAATGGCCCTCATGGTACATTTCGTCGGAACCCGAAAAACGGTCCTCGATCGTATAACCCTCGGTTCCCATATAGGTATATCCGTCAAAAGTTTTCCCTGCATTGCTTCGGTAAATATCGTAAGGAATAGCATAGTACCTCTCGCCCTGTGTTATTATCTGATAGGTTGCTCCTAACGAAATGGAGTTATTTAAAATTGGGAGTTGTGTTAAATATGCCAAACTCAGCAATGGGGACACCTCGTTTCGGTTTGAGCTGTAATAGTATCCGTATCTAGGTACGTAGTCGTAAAGCATTGGGTAAACTCCGGAATAACCACCATTTGAAACGCTTAAGGAGTTTCTAAAATCGATATAAAAATAATTTGAGGATAACGAATCAACCCTAAAACTGGAAAC
>DDWD01000199.1 GCA_002345825.1 Bacteroidales bacterium UBA2295 | reverse complement strand
CAGCGAGTTCAACTTAATGTGGCATATGCCCTCCACATCGTACGAATATATTAGGGCAAAAATTGATGATATTGTATTCAATCCAGCAAATATTTAAAGAAAAACGAGCCATGAAAAAGTTAATCATCACAATTGCCACCACACTTATAATCAGTTTTGGCTATTCACAGGAGCATTCCAGTGTTAATCAACTTTCGTTTGAACTTGGAGGTGCCGGCCTGGCCACATCAGTTAATTTTGAACGCACTGTTTTTAGTAATGGTGAAAATAGGATTGTCCCTAAAGTTGGAATTGGCTATCTTCCAGTTTTTGTAAATGGAGCGGTCTCAACCGGTACGTTTAGCTTAATTGCTGGAGCAAACTATATAAGAGGATATAAGAATCACCAAGCAGTTTTAGGAGTTTCAAATTCCATTGCGGCATCCTTTGTAAACGGACTTGGCGATTCTTTCAGCTCATCAACATACAACTACCTTATTATTCCTAACTTTGGATATAGGTATAGAATTAGTGAGAAAAGGGGGTGTTTTGTTGGTGCTGGATATTCTCCCATTGTTTCGTTCAACGGATTTTCTGTTCAAAAGCAGCCAATGCAGTATAAAAACCATTTTTACTTAACAGTAGGCTTTGCCTTAAATTAGAATCTAAAAAACTAATAGCTATGAAATACATTCTATCAACCATTATGCTAATCCATGGTGCAATCCACCTAATGGGCTTTGTAAAAGGATTCAACCTAGCCAATATAGAGAATCTTCAATCAGAAATTCCCAAACCAGCAGCATTACTTTGGCTTGTTGTCTTCCTGCTTTTTGCCCTTTCGGTAATATTCTATTGGCTTGCCAACAATATGTGGATGCTTTTTGCAGGGGTAGCCACTTTGCTATCAACAATAATAATTATAGGGAGTTGGAGCGATGCAAAATTTGGGATGATTCCCAATATAATTATTGCAATTGCCATTCTATTCTCTTTTTCGAGCTGTGCCTTTAACAAAAAGATTACCAGCGAAACCCAATCCATACTTAGCACAGTTGATAAGTCTCCAAATGAGATTACGAGCGAGAATGACATAGAGCACCTTCCATCTCCTGTGAGAAATTGGCTTGCCAAATCGGGAGCTATTGGAAAAGAAAAGGTAAAAACCGTATGGCTTAGCCAAAATTTTTTAATGAAGCTTAAGCCCGAGCAAGAAAATTGGCATCACGCTACGGCGCAACAATACTTCACGGTGAATAAGCCAGCATTTATCTGGACTGTAGATATGAAGATGTCACCAATCATCCACATAAAAGGGCGCGATAAGTTTGTGGATGGAAAGGGTGAAATGCAGATGAAGTGGAATTCAATCATCAATCTTGGAAAAGAAACAGGAGAGAAAATGGACGAAGGAACCCTACAGCGTTACCTTGGGGAGATGGTTTGGTTCCCATCGGCAGTTCTTAGTCCATATGTTACGTGGGAGGAAATAGACTCGCTAACAGCAAAGGCCACAATGACCTACCAGGGTACAACCGGCTCGGGCACTTTCTACTTTAATCAGCAGGGCGATTTTGTGAAATTTAGCGCGCTGCGCTACAAGGGCAACGCCCCCGATGCCAAACGCTATGAATGGGTAATTGATGTGGATGACTATGCTGATTTTGATGGTGTTAGGATCCCCTCAAAATGCCGTGCCACATGGAAACTCGAGGAGGACGACTGGACTTGGTGCAAGATTGAAATTACAGAGATAAAGTACAACAATCTGATTAAAAATTAATGGATATGTTTATGAAACGGTTATTTACAGCCTCATTGCTATTGTTGATTACAATCATATCATCAGCAGAAAACTCGACTGAAACCTTATGGCTGAAAGCCATAAGCATAATGGAAACAAACCAGCAATGGAAACCCCTTGAAATTCATAGTAGGGTTAACCAGTATAATAGGAAAGGATTACTAGAGAACTCCATGGAGATATTTATTGAGGGGAACAAGACAGAAGATGATGTGGTAAAATACGAAGTGGTTCGCCTTCTCGAAAACTCAACCGATATAACAGCGAATCATGGCCGCGATTTGCAGAAGATTAATCAGGAGGCAATGGGTTCCGAGGGTTTTCAAGTGCGTTTCGACTTCAACTACCTTAGAGATATTAATAATATAGAAATTGTAAAGGAACCAAAAGTGGTATTGGATGAAACCTGCAAAGGATACAGGTTTGAAATGGTAGGCGAGAATAAGGAGAAGTTAGGTTGCGTGGTTTGGGTTAGCCAAAACACGGCGATTCCTCGGAGCATTGAGGTAAAGCCGCTTTCCAAATCAGTATTACCTAATGGGTTCGATTCGGAAGTGTTTTACTCAAACTCAAAAACCGAGTGGTATCCAGTTAAGACAATCATTACAATGGAGTTAAATCTTTTACTTATAAAAAGGAAATTTGAGACAATATTCAGCTTTAGCAATTACACCTCGTTAGATTTATAATGATATTAGAATGAAATTTTTGCATTTAGTATTCCTCCTCGTGCTAGGTTTAAGCCAATTCCAAACTACCAACGCCCAGTACCTGCGCGATAGCACTAGGGTAATTGGATTAAGCCAAGGTAGTGATAGTGATTCCATAAATCTTTTCACACATTACTTAAGTAACGAGCAGTTCAATATATCTTTGCACCCAACCTTCAATATCCCTCAAATTGAGGTGGTTTTTGATGATGTTTCTGTTCCTCTGTTTCTCGATTTTGGCAATAGCGGAGATATCCTAATAACCAACGCCATTAGCAGCTTAGTTGATTATTCGGTATCAGATACTATTTACACCTACACTCCTAGCGGAGAGGTTCGTGGAGTAATTGAATCGGTAATTTTTCCTGAGGTTAGAGTCCTTGGTGAAAAATTCACAAATGTAGCGGGGAACGTTGCCAACTGGTCTATCTTCTCAACCGAACCAATTAATGGAATTGTTGGGCTTAACTATTTAGCTGGCAAATGTTTTACCCTAAGCTGCCGTAATCTGAAAATTGGGGTTAGTTCCAAATCAATCAATCAATCATTTCCCTCTTTATCTAACAACGCAATAGATTTAGAAACCTTCGCTTTTCATCCAACCGGGGTTTACTTCAAGGGGATGGTTAACAATATCAATGCAATAGTTTATTTTGATACGGGTAAGAGTCATACAATGATAAACAGCGAACTACTCCCACCCGAAATGATTGCAACCGACAAAAGCGGGGGCTACTACAAAGGAGAGGTGCAGCTAGTTTTTGGACAATTCCAGTTTAGCATTTACTACCCAAGGGTAAAACTGCTGAGGCGAAACATAAACTCTGAACTTCCTGTGGGTATTGAGGTTGGCAGCGATGTGCTAAAGTTTTTTGATGTTACTGTTGACAGAAGCGGGGATAGAAATTATTTATTTATTCAGAACTGATTGCTAGATTGATTAATTAAAGATGTCTCTTTTTTCCAATTTTGCCAACCGAGCCAACCGTACTTTTGCCGTGTCAATTAATTGTTAAATCATAAAAAAATAAAAAATGGAAAAATTAATCTCCTGGGTAGAGATACCCGCGGCAAATTTCGACAGGGCAGTGGATTTTTACAGTTCGGTGTTTAAGTTAGACCTTCAGAAACAGGATTTTGGAACTGAAAAAATGGCATGTTTTCCCTCGGGCGAGGGGGCAATATCGTTAGCTCCAAATTTTAAACCATCGGAGAATGGTACTTTGGTTAGCTTTACTGCACCCGACAGCATTGATGAGACATTGGCACGGGTTGAAAAGCGTGGAGGTAAAACCATAATCCCCAAAACCAAAATTGAGGCCGAAGGGCGCGATTACTTTGCAACCTGTCTCGACTCGGAGGGGAATAAAATTGGGCTTTATGGAAAGTAAAATTCTAATGCAAAAAAGTGCAAGGCATTTAAGCGCCTTGCGCTTTTTGCTACCCACCCATTTGTTGTCTAGTTGTTTAAAAACCATTAATTTTGCCCAATGGCAATGAGCACTTCAAAACCAGCACCAATTCTTGAACCCTACATTAAGCAGTATTGGTGTATCGAGAATGTGCTGTCCAAAGGTGAGCAGTATGTTCACCGCATTATTCCTTGCGGTTTATCCGAGCTGATGTTCTACCTTGGAGAAATACCCCTTGTTCTTGACTCAAGAAAAAGTTTTAACGAAAACGTTGTGCTTAATGGCCATCAGAAGGAATTCTTTGATATTCAGATAGCTAACCAAATCTCTCTTTTCTCAATTGCCTTTCACCCCCAGGGACTAATGAAATTCTTTAATATTCCGCTGAACGAAGCGTACAATCAGAATATCCCCCTAAAATACATTGACAAGGTTTTCGAAAAGGAGCTTTTCCCCAGATTGCAAGACGCTGAAACATTTGAGCAAAGGGTAGAAATTGTAAATACCTACTTTATTAAACTCTTATCAAAAAATTATGCAAATTTTGAGTTTCAGCGCGTAAGTCATATTGTTAACACCATAAAATCTTCAAATGGATTAATTGATGTAGACTCCCTTTCGAGCGAAGCCTGCCTTAGCCGTAAGCAGTTCGAAAGGGTTTTTGCAAGGCATATCGGCTCAACCCCCAAACAGTACCTAAAAACGGTAAGGTTGCAACTCTCGTTGCATTTAAAAGGTAATGATAAGAGCAAGAGCCTAACCCAACTGGCCTACGATTGTGGCTACTACGACCAGTCGCATTTTATAAATGAGTTCAAGCAGCAAACCGGACATACACCCAAGCAATACTTTGATAGTTACGATTCCTACTCCGATTTTTTTGACGGATAGACTGAGACATTAATTTAATGTCACTGAATACAAATTCCCATCGGAACTGCCAAAAAAGATTGTGTTTTGCTCAATAACTGGCGTAGACAATATTGAGCCAAGCCTGTGAATAAGCCTTTCCGATTTGAGGTAATCCTTGCCATACAGTTCAAAGCCTTCCTTAAATTTGCCTTCGGCATTGTATACAAGGTTATAGTTTTCTCTGCTGCCATTGGTCTGGAACTGCCATTTGAGTTCTCCGGTTTTATGGTCAACACCGCGAAGAATGCCATCGAAACATCCAAAATATATTATTCCATTGTGCTCAATGGCTGAGCCGTATACACGCATTGGCACAGGGATTTGCCAAACTACCTTGCCATTAGCTTTGTTTACGCAGTAAAACCGGTGTGTGTCGGAGGTGCCAAAGTAAACGAAATCGTTATAAATTAGGGGGGTAGCAATAATCCAGCTGCCCACTTCCTTCATATTCCATTGGCCACGACCAGTTTGCGCATTTAGCGCATAGATATTGTAATCGCGGCTTCCAAAATAAATGGTTCCATTATCCAATGATGCCCCTTTCTGGATTTCGCCATTGGGAAAGTAGGAATCGCCGACGGTTCGGAACTGCCAAATTACCTCTCCATTTGCTGCGTTTAGAGAAAAGAAATAACCACCAAAATCGCCAAAAAATACTCTGCCTTCAGATACAATTGGCTTAGAATGAACTATACCATTCGCCTCAAATTGCCATACTACCTTCCCCGTTTTGCTATCAATTGCGTATAGATTTCCGTCGCCACTACCCCAGTAAACAACACCATTGTTTACATTGGGTGATGAAAGGTAGTAATCCCATATATCAAGCATTGTATCACCTCCAGGCTCAAACTTCCATTTCAAGGAGCCATCATTAGCACCAAGAGCGTAAAGAGAGCCCTTAGATGTACTGAAGAAAACCATACCGCTTGTTGTGCACGGATCGGAATGGATGGCTCCATCTGCTTTATATTGCCATTGAAGTTCACCGGTTTGCTTTTGCAATGAGTAGAAAGTGCTGTCGCCACTACCAAAAAATATTAAATTATTGTGAATTAATGGGGAGGAGTAGATTCTTCCATTTGTGCTAAATTTCCAAACTAGTTCTCCGCTTGTTGCACTAATGCAAATTGTTGTAATAAACAGAAGTGGAATGAACACAATTTTTTTCATGATGATGTTTTAAGATTAAATATTTACTATAAGACTTTTTGGGAGTGAATTACCCTATTCAATTTTTGCAAATATTTCTTTAAGATTTTCAATTAGTAAGTCAATAATCTGTCTTTCAATGGTTAATGCAGGGTCTATTCTTAGCACCTCAGCATTGGGCCGTTTGGCCACAATAAAGCCTTTGCTAAGCAGCTTTTCGTAAACCTGTTGGGCATCCCGTTTTAGCTCAAGGGCAAGCATCAAGCCTCGTCCCCTAACTTCTTTTACAATTGATTTTTCACTTACTAATTTGCCTAATCCCTGAATAAGATAATGTCCTAACTCCTGGGACTTTGCTAAAAGCTGTTCCTCTTCAATAATGGCAATCACCTCACTGGCAACAAAAACTCCAAGCGGATCGTTCTGATGCGATTGGGAGTATTTGAAGTTTGTTTCTTGCAACCGTTCCATTACTTTACTCGAGACGGCTGTTGCGCTTACCGGATATCCATTCCCAACTCCCTTACCAATAGCTACGATATCGGGAGTAAAGTCGTAATGCTGATATCCAAACCATTTACCAGTTCGGCCAATTCCGGTTGTTATCTCATTACAAATAATTACTCCTTCATTCTCTCTTACTTTATCAATAATTTTGGTGATTAATTCTTTGGAAGGAAAACGTACCAGCCCCGATGAGCTGCCTGGTTCAAAGAGGAAAATTCCAATTTTATCGAAAGGGATGTTTTTAAAACTATCGCATTCGCCTATGCAACCCTTACCCGATTTTTCGCAACCGCACTCTAGCCAATTGAAAATGTGCCATTGGTTCGTGTTTTTGGTTACAGCATCGCCATATGCGCCAAAGTACGAGTCGGAGAAGGTTAGGGCTAAAGGTTTACTGCTAATAGCTCTGGCAATGCGCATCCCGTATTCTACGGCTTCGCTACCTGAACAAAGAAATTCGCATTTCCCTTCGTTAATGCCAGCGATCTCCAATATTTTTCTAGCTGTAACGTCAATTTGAGGATGACAGTAGCAAAACCCAGTGTGAGCAATCTTGTTGATTTGAGAGACGATCACATCATTTACCCTTTTGTTATTGTGACCTACGCTTGTACACCAAACACCCGATTCTAAGTCGATTAGCCTATTTCCTTTCGTGTCGAAAAGGTAGCAGTTGTCGGAGTTTACAATATCATTAAACTTAATCTCGTGACCAGTTGACCAAATAATATTCTTCATTATTTTAAATAACAGTATTTTAAATAGTTATAAACATAATTGCTGTTCCAAAATCCATAATACCGTGCAGAATGGCGAAGTAAGGGAATAAAGTGGGTCGATATCTCATTGAAATTCCTAATAGAAGAGCAAAGGGAAGGAAAACTAATCCTCTATAGATAATGAATTTAGCATCGGGAATAAATGGTAAAGTGCAGTGCTGGATTGAAAGGAATAATACAGGGAGTAACACTGATATCCACGTTATATTTAGCTGCTTCTCGAGCCTGGGCATTATGTAGCCAAAATAGGTTGCCAGTTCGGCAAAAGCAATGGTTGTTGGGAATGCCAGTAAAAGTGTGTACGACAACCAACTCTCAATGGGTTGAAACATCATTTTGAAAGGAATCTCGGCGTTTCCCCACAACCAAATGCTAAGAAGGTTATTTGGGAAAAATGCAACTGGACCAATAATTAGAGTTAGGCCAATAAATATGAGCAAATCCTTTCGAAACGAAGCTCGATTGAAGTGAAAGAGGTTTATATACTTACTTCCCTCTCTCTTGAAAAGTGAAATAAGTAGAATGATGCTAACCAAATTGGTGAGGGTTGCAGTTAGTAGCCAGTATTTTTGCGATGCTTCCCACGATTCGATTATTAGAGCAACCACTGCCTGAAAAATCAGGAATAAAACTAGCCTGCTCGACAGTAAAGCAAACAAAGACTTTACGGAAACGCTTTTTACCTGATTCATAATAAATGGGTTACTGTTTAAGGTAGTTGCTAATGTTATTTACGAAGATTCTATCCTTACTGATATAGTAATCGTAAAGGAAGAAGCCTAAAATAAAAAGAGCTATTGTTATAAATCCCGAAAATCCGGCTATTCCAACCGTTAAATCGTTTCCTCCCTCGATAAGCATTATGGAAATCCCTGCAACGGCGTTCATTGTTCCGTGCATTATCGATGCAGCAATTACCGATTTTGATTTAATTGTTATGTAGACAAATAATGGTGTAAGCAAAATGCTTAAAACAATCATCATTAATACGCCTACCTGCGGATGTTGGGGGTAGTTATGTCCCATCAGTATTAATGGCGCGTGCCATATTCCCCATATAAAACCAATAATTATTGATGCTTTGATGAATTTCATGTTCTTAAACTCAGAAAGAAGAAAACCTCTCCACCCCAGCTCTTCACCAAAACCTGCAACCGCATTTACCGTTAAACCGGCAATTAGACCCTGAAATAAAATTATCCAAAGAAAGTTTACAGGCAGGGAGTCCAGTGATAGTTTCATCTGCTCAATCTGCTCGGGCGACATTAGGGGTTCCAACCGTTTTACAAACCCCGCCATTTCGCTGCTGTATGTTATATCGTTAAAAAGAAGGCTAACCCCAACGCTACTAAAGGTTATTACTGGCATAATTAGCCACGCCACCAAAAACCATTTGTTAAGTTTAAAGCTTATTAGCAGGTCGGTGGAAATTTCCTCGCGGTGCACCCATTTCTTAACGATAATTACGGAGAGTGTAGGTAAAAACATATAAATGACACCCAGAATGGTGAACCCAATCTTATCACTACCACTAAAACCAAGCAACCAATAAATTCCTGCAATGGAAAAGCTGATTGTGAAGGTTAGCAGCAAAAACAATGTTGTTCTACTAGTTGTCTTCATTTTAGGTAAAAACTATTTGTGGATAAATGGTCCAAAAAAGAAGATTAGGAATTTAACCACTTCTTAAATTCGCTCGAACGGTCGATGCTCACAATGGTTTCAAATTCATCGTCGGCTTTGGGTTTTAGCTCCAATTTTACGCGACCGCGTGAGTAGGCCACCATATTGGCAATGGATGCAATGTTGATAATGTACTTGCGATTTATTCGGAAGAATGAGGCGGGGTTCAGCATCTCCTCCAGCTTGTCCAAAGTAAAATCAATATTGTAGGTGCTGCCCTGCGATGTGCGAAGGTAAACGCCTTTATCCATAACAAAGAAGTAGGCGATGTCCGTAACCTCAACCATCTTAATTTTTGTGCCAACCGAAATGGAGAAACGCTCCCTATACTTCTTCTCGCTGGTTGTTAGTAGGTTGTAAAGCGATTGCAGGTCGATGGAGTTGCTGTGTAAACCGCTAAACTGCTCGTACTTCTTCAGTGCAGCTGTCAACTCCTCGTGAACAATTGGCTTTAGCAAGTAATCGATGCTTTTTAACTTAAACGCCTTTATGGCGTACTCGTCGAAAGCTGTGGTGAAGATTACTGGGCTTGAGATGTTCACCTGCTCGAAAATGGCGAAGCTAAGATCGTCCTCTAGGTGAATATCGAGGAATATTAGGTCGGGCTCAGGGTTCGACTTGAACCACTTCACCGATTCGGCAACCGATTCGAGCTCGGCAAGGATTTTGATTTCAGGGTTATAATCCTGAATCATTTTTTTCAATCGCAAAGCGGCAAACGCTTCATCTTCTATAATTACGACTTTCATTGTGGTTGTATTTTATTCTGTTTCATTTTTTTCCGATTTTAGCAATGGGAGCTTGGCAATAAAATGCTCCTTGGATTTTTTGAATACGGGCTTTTGATCCGACACCAGCGCATACCTGCGGTTGATGTTCTCGAGGCCAACCCCTGTTGACACAAATTTGGTTTCCCGTTCATTCAGATTGTTTACAATGTTCAATCGCAGCTTGTCATCAACAAAAATTTCGATTTTTAGAGGCTGCACCTTTGAAAATGTGTTGTGCTTAATGGCATTTTCGATAATCAGCTGTATAGCAATTGGTAGTATCTGGTAGTCGTAGTATGATTTATCGATTCTAATATCGATAAAAAGCTTCTTCATAAATCTGATCTCAAGCAGGAATAGGTATGCGTTCAGAAATTCCAACTCGGTGCTAAGGTTAACCAAATCCTTCTCCTTGTTCTCCAGCACGTAGCGGTAAACCTTCGATAGCCTTTCGGTGAACGATTCGGCCAGATCGGGATCGACTTTAATGAGCGAGGTAAGAACGTTCAAACTATTGAAAAGAAAATGGGGGTTTACCTGCTGCTTTAATACTTCAAACTGCGATTGCAAGTTTTCTTTTTGAAGTTTCAAAAGTTGAGTGTTTGCCTCGGTTAGCTGTTTTGTGCGCTCGGCAACGCTTTGCTCAAGCGTGTTGTTAATACGTTCCAATTCTTCCTTTGCTTTTAAAAGTTTCTCCTCCTGCTTTTTTCTTTCCGAAATGTCTACAATTATTCCCCTTCGACCAACAACCTTGTTATTACGTATTATGGAAGATCCATAAATTAAAACAGGGGAAGATGATCCATCGGGCCTTTTCATAGTGTATTCATTTGGAGAAACGAGATAAGCCTGATTTGATTTCTTAATATTCTCTTGAACTCTTTGCACATCCTCTTTAACCATATAGTCTAGTGCAGATATCTTTACATTGGAGTCTTCTGGCATTTCAATCCCCAAAAATTCTTTACAAGAACCGTTAAGAAATAGAATATTACCATCAAGATCAAGTTCATAAATTGGTTGCGGAAGGAGATCTGTCAATTCTTTATAGTTTCGTTCACTCTCTGCTGCGGCAAATTCAGCTTCCTTCCGTCGGGTAATATCAATGATAATTCCATCCAAATACGTTAGCTCTTCACCACCGTTGTATATTCCCTTGCCATTCTCGTTTACCCAAACTACCTGACCATTTTTGTGGATAATCCTGTACTCAAACTCGTAATTCCTCTTCTCCTTGGTGGCTTCTTCAATACTCTTTCTGCAAAGCTCCTGATCGTCGGGGTGAATGATTTTAGAAAAAGTAATTTCGGTATTATCAATAAATTCGGATGCGTGGTAGCCAGAGATTTCATAGATCTTTTCGCTGATATACTTCATAGTGTAATGCTCATCAAAATAGCATCGATAGGCTGCGCCGGCAAGGTTTGTAAGAATGCTGTTCAGCTGCTCGCGTTTTTCGTTCAGCTGCTGGGTTATGACTTCGCGTTTCTTTATTTCCTCTTCTAGGTGTTGGTTTAACTTTTTTTCTTGGTCAATAAGCTGCTGTGCATATTTATTCTTCTCCTCTTCAATCTTTATTTGTGCCTCGTACATAGCACGATTGGCAGCCTCCATGATAAGTTCCTGTTGCAATTTCTCAGCTCTTGCCTTTTCCCTTTGGCTCTCATCTAGATATATCCACGCCTCAATTATCGACATAAAGAATGCGTTTACAACACAGTATATCAAAGCATTGTTGAATATCACATTCTGCAAACCCTGTGGGTAGCTGCTTATCCAGTGTGCAAAAGTTGTTAGTAACGTCGAGACAGTAATGGCAATTAAAAGCATTAGCGTGAATTGAATTGCCGACCTTTTTAGCGCTCCCTTGCTCCACTGAAATTTCTTATTAAGAAAATGAATCACAATAAGATCGGGGTACGCAATGGCAAAACCAGCTATCATACTATAAAAAATTCCCCTAATTACCCTTAGTACAAACTCGGTAAAGCTATGCAGCTCGTGGTACCCGCTAAAATGGTTGTAGGTGATTACAATTAGTTGCAGCACTAAGGCCATACCTAGCACAAGTTTAAAAAGCTTGTTGAAAGGGAGAGTGTTATGTATTCGTCTGAATATCACGGCATATATATTGGTTTAAACTGCAATAAAAGTAATCAAGCTAACTCACAAATAAAAGGATATTGAGTTGAAGGTGAGAAAATGAGAACTGAAAGTGCTTTTTCTATTGCTGAAACTGTTTAAATTGAGTTAGTGTTACTCCATTTTTTCGGGGACCGCCATTCAGTACTAAAACTTTAATGGCTTCTTTAATATAGTAGTACTCCTAATTCTTACAAAAAATTTCCTTTGTTCTTTTTATAATTCTTCACCATCTTACCAAAGTCCTTGTCTTTTTTACGTTTTTCAGCAGAACTCAGTTCAAAGTGATTTTTCTCCCTTTCCATTTTAAGATAGTTATCATAGGTGTTTTTGTCAATATCACCATTAGCAACAGCGTTTAATACTGCGCAACCATTTTCAGAGGTATGAGAACAGTCAATATACTTACATTTAGCTGATAATGTGATTATCTTATTAAAAACAGTGTTAACCCCTTCGGCAGAATCCACTATTCCAACTTCACGCATTCCGGGATTATCAATAATTATGCCCCCACTTTCAAGAACAATTAATTCCCTGTGTGTTGTGGTATGTTTGCCTTTATGGGTACTTTCGCTTATTGAATTTGTCAGCATAGTTGTTTTGCCTGCAAGATTGTTAACAAGGGTTGATTTTCCTGCCCCTGATGAACCGAGCAAGCAATATGTTTTACCTTTTTCTATAAATTTTATCAGCGTTTCAAAACCATTTTTATTCTCACTGCTTACAGGAAAGACAGGGACATTATCCAAACGGCTTTTTACTTTTTCTACAATTTCTACAATTTGATTTGCATCGACCAAATCGGTTTTTGTGAGCACGATAACCGGCTCTACTTTTGATGCATAGCAGATTGACAGGTAGCGCTGGAGCCTGTTAATGTTAAAATCACGGTCAACGGACTGAACCAGCAGTGCGTAATCAATATTGGTTGCTATAATTTGCTTTTCACCAAATCTACCTACTGCCTGCCTTGAAATTTCCGATAATCGAGGTAAAATTTTATGGATGATGGCAAATTCAGAATCATACAAAATTAAGGCGACCCAATCGCCCACGGCAGGAAAATCCTCACGGTTTTTTGCTGAAAACCGCAAATTTCCGGTTATCTCAGCATCAAACTCTCCCTTTTCTGTTTTTACAATATATCTTTCCTTATGCTCCAAAACAACCCGTCCTATTACAAATTCGTTTAGTTCAAGCTCGTTGACTGCTTTTTTTATCCGTTCATTAAAACCATAATCTGCTGTTGTCATCTTATTGTTTTTAAGCTTTAATAATCCCAAAATAGTATCGCGATGCTATTCTATTCTATCCCATAATACGCTACTTTTTTCCATAGCAACAATCATCAATTAGTTGTGGCTTATATCTATTTTTGGCTTTCCTTTTTCCTTAACCGGAAATTGTGTGTCAAATTCGTTCAGCTCGCTTTCATCAAACTCAAAAGCACTATCTTCAAAAAAAGTCCCTTTTACATTTGATAATCTATTTTCGCCCAATTCCAGAGCCATAAATGGGTCGAAATTTTGTCCATCTTTTGTTGTAATTTCAAATTGCTGTGCATTCACGAAACCAAAGCGGCTATAATAATTTGGGTTGCCAAATAGAATCATTCCGCTAAATCCCATCTCATTAGCTTTTTTAATAGACTGTTTTATGAGTTTTGCGCCAATCCCTTTACCCTGAAGATTTGGTGAAACTGCAAATGGGCCAACACAAAGCACTTGATGTTCATTGCCTTTGGCATCAATCACCTTTGCTTTGGTTGAAATAATATGTCCTACAAGTTCGCCTTTGTGAATGGCAATAAGGTCTAATTCTTCAACATAACCTTTGCTTTCCCTCAGCTTGTGAAGGATGAAGTGTTCTGAACATCCTGGATTATATAGGTTCCAGAATGCTTCCCTGGTAAGATTTTCGGTTGATTTATAATCCCTTTTGGCTGTATTTCTAATTTCGATGTTCATTGTTTTTTTATTTCCTTGTTATTGAATACACTAAATTCGTAGTAATCTACATTCCATAATGTTTCCTCTACCTCAAGTTTTAAGACGGTTCCATAGTTTTAACCTTTCTAAATAGAAATCTGTAAAAACTGCTGTGAGTATCTTTGTGTTTTTGTATATAAGCGTATAATTTTTTGATAAGTCATTTAAATTGCAATAAAAGTAATCTAGCTAATTCCTTAAAAAAAGAATATTGGGTTTAAGGTGCAGGTATTTATGTTGAATGTGCTTTAGAAAAATCTGAACGTAATTAGTTGTTTTTAATAACAATTTCAGCCAGTTTTATTTCCATTTCATGCAATACCTGGGTTGGGGAATCAATAATACCAATATCAGTATTGATTTGGAATGCTATGGCAATACCATAATCGGCATAGTATCTGAGGCTTGAGCAATATCCTGGTATCCAGCCGCTATGACCATAAACATTACCAAGCGGGCTGTTTCGATAAATTGCCACACCGGCACCATACTGAATTTCATTAGTTTCGCGACTGATTGAAACAGCTTTTAACAGTTCCTCGAGGTAAGGGTATTGCATTGCTTTTCCAGCATAAAGTGTCCACCCCCATTGCGCAAGTTCTTTTGAGTTGCTGATAAACCCGCCACCAGTCCACTCGAAGCCAGGATGCCAGAGCATTTCTGCACTTAATGATGTTGTTTTAACGGGTAAACCAAACCGATTGTCTTTAGTAGTATATCCAGCCGAAAGGTTTTGTAAACATCGGCTATTGGAGGGAGTGGTTAGGGTAAGATTAAACGGAATCAGAAATCGTTCGGCAATTACATCAAATACATTTTTGTTGGTAGCCTCTTCAATAACCAGTCCGAGTAATATGTATCCAGTATCGGAATAAGCCCAGCCCTTCCCGGACTCAAAAAGAGGGGGGAGGTCTAAAATAAATCGAACTAAATCCTCTGGTGAAAAAGGATTACCTTGATCATACCATTTTTGGGAGAGAGCTTTGGCAAATTCGATCTGGTAAACATGGTCAGGCAATCCTGAGCTGTGAGTGAACAGATGGCGAATAGTGATTTTATTGTAATTTGGTAAATGCATAAACCATTGTCGGTTACTTAACCAATGGGATAATGAATCATCTAAATTTATTACACCTTCAAAAGCAAGTGCCACAGCAGTAGCGCCAACAAGAGTTTTGCCTATACTGGCAGATAGCATACGCGATTGTATTGTCATTTTTTCACCTAATTCCACGTCAGCAAAACCAGTTGCTACAGTTCCATTTGTTCCATCTGGCAAAACATATGCAGCCGTTGCACCGGGAAAACCAAATTGTTTTTGCAAAGAATCAAGAGTATTTTGGAAATCAATAGGTAATTGTGATTCTTCGATACTGCAATTGCTTTCGTTTGATGCTTGCAGTTGAAAAAACATAAGCGAAAGCAAAACGAATACCGCGAGTTTTGATTGAACCAACTTGATACTGCAAGCATTTCTTTTTCTCATAATTGTAACGCTGGTTTTCATCTTAACTTTATATATAATCATTCCTGTTCCGCAACATTATTATCCAGAGGAATCACTCTTTTTATGGCCCCTTCCGTTGTGAACATTGTTTTTCTGTTATTCCATACAATAAAAATGGCAACAAGTAAAAGGATGTATGTGTCATAGGGTTCAGCATCGGGAAAGAGAGGATTCATTACCATAAAATGGAAAAAGGCCGAAAGCAGGATACTACCTTTCGAAGCATTAAACAAAGGAGTTACTATTACGCTCAAGGCGATACATCCGGCAAAGAATGGAGCAAAAGACCAATTGCTCTGCTGTGTCCCGCTCAATAAGAATGCGGGTAAATGCCAAACACCCCATATTACTCCAAGTGTTATGGCCGCCCAAAAAGGGGCTAGCTTTCTTTGAAATAAAGGTAGCACAAGACCACGCCACCCGAACTCCTCAATGGGCCCTTTTATTGCAGCAAGTAATAAAGCGATAAGCATAGATGAAATTGTTGTAAAAGGGAAAGGATCGGTGAATAGGTTTCCCCTAAGATAAGATCCACCTATAAAGACTAGAGGGATACCCACAATTAAAAAAGCGTACCACGATAATGAGCAACGCCATAAAAGAATTCGTGAGAGGAATTGCTTTATTCCTTTAACACCACCTACAGAAATTATTACTGTAAAAGCTCCAATTGCAGGAGCATACACAGCAAGAAAGAACAATGGATGTTGGCCCGATAACTGACCAAAAAGGTTTGTCATTTGCTCAGGCATAAAAATATATAGACCAAGAATTGCCCAAGCCAATCCGAAGGTGATGGTTAGAAATGGAAATAAAGCTTTTTGTGAGACAATAAATCTACTGATGTTTAAATCACCTCCATTGGGGTTTGTTTTCGATTTTAATTTTAATGTTTTCATTTTTTATGATATTTATTTTATGAAAACAAATTTATATGTTGCTATAGATTTGATAAAATATTAGATGCTAAGCCTGTTAAACAGGATGTTAAAGTTGTAATATTTGATATTGAACACGAATCTTTACCCAAAAAGGCATTGTTTTTAAATTAGTCTGTAAGGTTAATGCTCGTTTTCAAAACATCTTTCTCCAAAATCTCTATGAACTTTTCAGTTTCTTCAAACATCGGACTGTGAGCCGATTTTTCAAATGTGTAAAACCCTTTCATCACAGAGTTTAGTCGATGGTAAAATCCTTTGACAAACCAATATTTACCGTAAAATCTTACTAACAATTGATAAATAATATGGGAACGTAAATTGTAAAATATGTCTCTATGAAAATGGTAGTTAAGGATTTATATCATTGTTTTAAGCTCTTGTTATCCGTTTAATTGCTGGATGGCTTCGAGAAAATTTTATAATCAATTTTTTGATTGTGTAATATGCTATTGTAGGTAATTTTCCTGTTACTTCTCCCCATTTTTATTGATTGGGTAAAAGAGTGCTTTACCCCATCCACTTCCCGGTAATCGTCAAACTTTGTAATAACAGGTACTACTCCACTCGTCATTTCAAGTTGCTCTTCCATGTATGACAATAAAAAATCAGTTTTATTGAAATACCATTTTTCTTTTACACCGTAGATAGTTGTAGCAGCAATGGTGTGAAATTCTTTGCCATCAATACTTTCTATACCAATATATTTAGCGTCAAGCAAGGTCTTTTTCCATTCTGCAAAACGCATAAATGCAAACTCATGCAAAAAACTTAGTATTCTTTCATCATTGAATACGCTGACGGATGACCTGTTTTTCTCCCAGTAATTATTTCCGTCAAAGCCTCTAAATATTTCTCCGGTTTGAGGTGAATATGCTTTAATATGAATATTATTCGTTTTATCCTGAACTATTTCCCTGTTTATAATTACTCCTGCTTCAACAACTAATAAATCTGATTTGCTAACAATATTCTTAATTTCTCCTAATGCTTTTTCACCGCCAATGGCTGATACATAATTCATTAAAATCCTTTCAGAATCTTTGTCAACTTCAAGATTTTGTGACATTGCATAATTTCCGAATAAAAAAAGCATCAAAATTGCAATTGTCGATCCTTGTTTTCTTGTTTTGGTGTTCATAATTTTAAGTTTTGATTTTTTAATTAATGTTGATATAATGTGATGTTTTCAGTTAATTTGAGAGATGTTTAAGCTATTTTGAATTGTAATTATTCGACTTTTTTAAACGATTGCTTCCAAAAAGATCTTCTATAGATCCATGTCTCCGATGCAATAGCCAAACTACAATTAGTCCAAAAATAAATGTGGAAGATGTTGTTTCTATAAAATGACTAAGGCGAACACTGGCGCTTGGTATAAGTGGGTTTTCCATAATGTGACCCAGATTTTGAGGAATACTGAAAAGCAAAGCCACAAGCAAGGCAGTTCGCCACGCATTAAGTTTTGATCCGAAAACTATTGGGAGTGCACAAAGAGTCCAGATCATAGCGCGTAATACCTGAAAAAGAAACAAACCTGGATCTGTTCTGAGCGTATTTGCTGTATGCTCCCAAAATGGTGTTATTGCTCCGGGGCTACCATAAAAAGTGCGAAGTTCGGGATTTTGCCAGGCAATAAAATAGCCAGCTAGCCAGTAAAGCGTAACGTATGCAACGGCAATTAAACTTAATTTCCACACCCACTGCCTGAATGGAATTGCGATTGTTTTAGCTGGAATGGTTACATTTTGCTTGCGTGCTTTACCCAAAATTAAAACGGATAAGGGAACAAATAGAAAGGCAACTGGTAATCCCATTGCAAAAAGATAAGGCAATAATTCAGCACTTACTGTGATGTTGGATAAAAAATACCAGGTTTCAATCTGCATAACAAAAGTAACAGCCCCGAAATATGCCAAGGACAAAAAAAGAGCAAGACGTAAACCGCTCCATCGTGAACTTGAAACAAGTGCAGTTATCAGTAACGTGTTGACTATACCTACTAGCAGCAAACCAATGCCTATAGGTACTAACCCCGGTTCCGATTCAATATTGAGGAGTTTCCCCTCAATAAACTGAGCCCCGCCTAGATAACATATATAAAACAAAATGAGTAAGGCAAAAAAGCGCCATATCCAGCCGAAAAGGGAAATGTTTTTCATTCTTTCAATTTTTAAGATTAATATTTCATCAACTACCTATTGACGTGATAAAGTTACATCGACAGTATGTGGTTTTAAATAATTAGATGACGAAGGTGTTAAAACAGTGACTGAATACCCATGAACACCTGTTTAGCAAAACATT
This sequence comes from Bacteroidales bacterium UBA2295, assembly GCA_002345825.1. Classification (GTDB taxonomy): domain Bacteria; phylum Bacteroidota; class Bacteroidia; order Bacteroidales; family Tenuifilaceae; genus Perlabentimonas. Next base: position 32,900 of record DDWD01000199.1, on the reverse strand, counting down.
AATCCTCATTTTTTTTAATCAAATCATGGAATGCCAAATTACTATCTGCAAATTTGTTCTTTCCTGACAATACATCTTCAATCAAAACCTGCTGCATTTTTTCAGTTTCTTCAAACATCGGACTGTGAGCCGAGTGACTGAAAGTGTAAAAACCTTTCACGGGTGCCTTTAACTTATCGAAATAATCCTTAGCCAAATTGTACGAAACGGTGTAATCATAAATACCATGAAGAAAATAGACTGGAATTTTAATTTCAGGAACTTGCTTAGCTAAATCAGTAACCAGAATCGTATCCCACAGCGGGTGAACACCTGCTTGGGCTTTAGCTCGCCATAGATTTATCTTCTCGGTAAATGTGTAGTCTCTGCAGGTAAGCGATGGTAAAAAAATACCGGTTACTATCGACCTCATATCGTGTGTAGTACCAACACCAATTTTATGCATGGCTTTATCCCTCAGTTTAAGGTATTCGTATGGAATTACGTCTGTTACCGGCGAGGCCTCTAGTTTTCGTACCATTTTCCTGTTCCCAGCATCCCTGTATCCTTTCAGCATATAATCATAAGCCAATCTTTCCGATTTTAAGTGGTCCGACATCTGAGCAACCCCAATATAAGCGTGATACAATTCGGGGAACTGTGCTGCCACATGAATGCCAATAAAGGTTCCGCCCGAACGTCCCATAAGGTAAATTTTGTCGTGGCCAAAGCGCTTACGCAAGTAATTTGTCATCTCCTTTGTATCAGAAATCATTTGTTCTAGTGTAATCGACTCCTTAGGTAGGTTGGCATTGTATGAAAGACCTGCCCACCTTTGATCCCACCAAACCACAGTGAAGTAGTCTTCAAGTCCTGTTGGGTATTTCTTTGTTAGAAAATAATCTGGTATTCCACCATGTAGATAGAGCAACACAGGATTAGTAGAGTCTTTGCTCTGAATAAACATCCCTTGCTTCACTCCACCTATTTGAAGAAATGTTTTTTCGGAGATACTTCCCTCGAGAATTTTTCCCTCTTCATCCCTGAATGCTTCGGGCTTGCCTGGGCTAACTATTGCCAAATATACTAGCAAAGAGGATATTAGCCCAACAAAGGTTAGGAATGTATATACCATGATTTTTTTAATTAATTTTTTTATCTGTTTCATACTGATTTGATTTAATTGCAGGTACAAGTACCCACTAGAAATGCGATGTATATTGAAGGGCCGCTTAGCTGCCGATTGTTTATAAATGAAAATCTCGATCCGGTAACCAAACGATAGGTTAAGCCAATGTCGAGTTTGAGTAATTTACCCAAGTTTATTTGAGTGTAGAACGATGGTTCAAATACCGGAAACATTTTGACTTCGCCTTTCGATTTTGGGTAATTTTCTTGAAAACCAGCACCACAACCCACCAAAAGGTTTGATCCAAACCTAACTTTTTCTCCTTCATAGAGAATGTAACCAAACTCCAATCCGCCATAACCAAACTTAAAGAACTCAAGCGTATCGGCTTTGGTATCTATTTCGATGCCCTTAGGCATTCCCCAGCCACCGCCACCAAATGTGAACCGGTTGTTAAACGTTGCCGAACCCCGCCCACCAGTCATTACTCCAAGCTGATCATCAACTTTGGTAAAAAGTACCCCTGTTCCTCCAAAAGCTAGAGTTGTTAGTTTGATTTTAATGAATTTTCCATTTTTGATAGAATCTGGGATAATAATACCATTTGTAGCAGCGCTTAAAGAGTTTGTTGAGAAAATTTGCACCAACAATATTGTTATCAGGGTGATTGTTACTCGATTTTTCATTGTAGCTTCGATTATTGAATTTTATAGAGCCTTACCACAATCTCATCGACCATTTCGTCTATTTCAACTTTATGCCTATTAAAACTACCTGGTGCACTTTTCCCATCGTAGTTGGTAAAGCCAAACTTTTCTTTGGGAATTCCAATCAGGTTAGTGTCGAGTTTTCCGTTTCCATTGCTGTCCTGATAAATGGAAATAACATAATTCCCCTTTGGTAGATTAATGTCCTTGCTTACTATTTCATTGCTGGAGTTAAGGATTAAGTACAGGTAACCCTCACGGGTTTTGTAGGTTGACTCGCTATTGAAAATGGAGACAATAATTTTCCCTGCATTTTTTTCAACGCACTCAACGCTAAGTTTAATTGGGGTTTGGGCTGATGTAAAAATTGATATTATCAGCATCGTGATAAAGAGTTGTATTTTTTTCATCTATAGTAACTGTTTGTGTTCTAGTTGTCATTTTGTTTTTCAATTGCCACGGGCTTTACTTCGACAGGCTCAGCAACCAGCCCGTGTACTTCTCATAAATAATAATTTCTATGTTATTTTAGTAGAGTGAAGTCCTTTTCCCGTGACGTTTTGCTACCCTAATGGCATCGCGCCAATTGTAGTGAAGGTTTATGGCCCGCTGATTGCAGCTAACTACGCAAAGGTTGCACAAGGTGCAGTCGAGTTCGCTTTTTGATATGGCTTTTTTATTTTCGATTTGAATTAAGCCCAATGGGCAAACCTTTACGCACCTTCTGCATCCGTTGCAGTTACTGTGGTTGAAGGTTACCCTATCGCCGCAGAGCGAAACAGATGAGCCATTTGCGCCAATAGCATAATAGTTTGCTTCACCTTCACGAATTGGCAGTTTATTTTGCACCCGTAGATAGAAGTCGGGCATACAATGCTGAGGCATATTTTTTTGCGCAAAGCGAACGGCTTTCTTCAAGTCTTTCTCATCGGGTTTGCCCCTGTGCCCACCGCCAATAATTACCCATGGGCCTGTTTCGTCGTACCCACGAACCGAAAACTCGCCAATTATTTTCTTGTTCTTTTCAGTAAGAGCATCCTTTAATGGCTGGTGATACTTGCCAAGAAATGGATTACCACGGCTCGAGAAGATGAAAACTTCCTGTTGGCACGAATTTAGCTTTTCTACCACTTCAAAAAGTTTTGGATGGTGCTTACCAAAGTATATGCCCGAACCTAGGCCAATGGTTTCGTAATCATCAAAATTCAGAATCAGGGCTTCATCAGCGGTTATGCAGTAACAGCCAAGCGTTTGAGCCATTGCCCTTGCGAGTTTTAGCGTATTGTCGTTGTAAATCGACTCGCAGATAATTATGCATTTGTGGTTCATTGCAGCGTGGAATTTAAAGGTTTATTACTTTTCAATTACTTCGAACTTCTACTCTGCTCATCAGTCGATGCGGTAGAGCGGTTAGCTCGGGTCTTAAACTCGCTTTTACCAAAGCGATAGCTAAAGGAAATATTCAATCGTCTGGTTTCTGCAATGGTTTTCATATCGAGTTCGAGGTTGCCATACTTTGAGTAAACTCCCGATGAGCCTGTGTTGAAGATATCGCTGAATGAAGCCCTTATGCTTCCCTTATCGTTGAGCACCAGCATTTGCATACCCAAATCGATGCTATATCGAGGTTTCATAACCATATTACCAAATAGCTGCTTGGAGATATACCTACCGCTTACCTCAAGGCTAATTTTGTGGGGAAGGGTAAAACTGTTGCTCAGATTGCCTATGTAACTCCATTGATTTAGTTCACCTCCAATCGATTCCTTTGCAACAACATTCTTGTACATTCCTACTACGGTTCCATTTAATCGCCACCATTTGGCTGGTTGCAGCTGAACGGTTTCGCTCAGATTAAAATCATTTGATGTACCAAAGTTTTCGGTGGTTTGGTAGGCCGATTTTGTTTCTTCGTCCTGATATATTATTTCAGTAAATAGTCCAGTGGTTCGATTAAACCCTATGTTTGTCATTAGCTTACCATTATAGCTATGGTTAATCGACATTGAGTGGGTGAACTGTGGGCTTAATTTTGGGTTGCCAAGGTTGTAGGTGTATGGATCCATCATCCACTTAAAGGGGTTTAGAACGTGGTAGTTTGGACGGCCAATGCGGTAGCTGTACCTAAAGCCTAGCGACTGCTTTTGCGATAGCGTTTGCTGAACGAAGAACGAGGGGAAAAAATCAATATAGCTATTATCCTCAACCTGACCGGTTGAAATGGAGTTACCCTGCGAAATGGTGTTTTCTACCCTTAAGCCTAGCTGAACTGAAGTTGATTTAAACTGTGCACGACCGCTTACATACCCAGCCTGAATATTCTCCTTATACCTAAACTCATCATCCTGATTAATGTAACCCAGCATTGACGCCCTGCTATCGATACTCACAAAGCTACTTTTTAATCCAGTCTCTAGTGAGTAGGTTTTGTTTATTGGGTGATTATAATCCAGTTTTGCGGAAAGTATATCAATTGTATTCTGAATTGTACTTGCAAGGCTCGCCTCTTTGTTTAAATCGACATTTTGTGCTCCAAAGTACTTGCTGGTTTGATCGGCAGGGCCACTAAAGTTGAATCGGGCGTAATCGGCATCGGCTGTAAATGTGCGCCCAATCGTATCAATATCCCACTTGTAGTTTGCGTTAAATGTTTTGTTGTCCCAGGCCATCAATCTATCCGCAAAGCTGGTGACAGAGGAATCAACGGCTGATACGCTGTTATAAAAAGCGGTTAACCCGTCGTCAAGCATATTGTTTGAACCTTTATTCCCATTAAGCATTATGCTCACAACGTGATTCTTTGCTATGTAGTAGTCGGCCCCAAGCTTGTAGTTGTTTGCATCACCATCGCTATTGCTTTCGTTCGACATAAAGGTGTATGTTCCTGATTCATCATTTGTAAAACGTCTGGTGCCCTCCATTTTGTAGTAACCCTTCCAGTCGTACAAAGCGTAATTGCCGTAAACATTCACCTTGCCAAAATTCATATTCAAATCGGCTCCAGCATTACCACCCACGGTACGAGTAAATGTTACGCCAGTATTTACGCTTCCGTTAAAACCCGGGGCTTTGTTGTGCTTGGTTTTAATGTTGATAATACCCGAATTCCCCTCGGCATCGTATCGAGCCGATGGGTTCTCAATTATTTCGATAGTCTTGATATTCTTCCCAAGCATTCCCTTGAGAATGGGGGCTAAGTCCTTGGCCGAAAGGTGAGTTGGCTTGTCGTCAATCATTATTATTACACCCTGCATTCCCTTTAGGGTGATATTATCGCTGTTGTCGATATTTACGCCAGGCGATTTTTTTAAGATATCGTAAACACTCTCCGACGATGAGGTGATGGATGCGTTGGGGTTGATTATGGTTTTATCTACCGTTTGCTCCACAAACGCATACTTACCAGTAACCACAACCTCCTTAAGCTGTTGGGTTGTTTCATTTAGCACAATGATCTTATCGACCAGCTGATTTTTGGTATCGATTACTACTTTTTCCGATTCGTTCGACTCGTAACCGAGCATCCTAACGGATAGTAAATACTCACCATTATTCACGTTTTCGATAGCAAAACTTCCTTCCTCATCACAAACAACTCCCTTTTCAATTTCGTTTGTGCTGGAGTTTATTAGCACTGCTGTAGCATATTCAACGGGTTGATTCTTTGAGTCAACCACCTTGCCTTTAATAATACCTTTACTAGCTTGTGAGTAATGTGGGGCAAGCAGTGCAAGGAGGCTTATAAGAATAATCTGTTTGATAACTTTTGCTTTCATTTTTCAATATTTATATGGTTTATGAAAGCAAAAGTATGGGGAGGAGAACCTAAGAAAAATTAATAGATGCTGAGGGTGAGGATTTAGGTCGTGAGGGTGAAGAATAAATGATTAACTCCGGTTGGATTGCAATTGTATGTCTACATTAAAATTGTTAATGTTTAATTGCTTAACCTGTAATATGCTAATTCTTGACAAGGATCAAAACCAAGTTTAAGAGCCAATTTATATGAGCTTGTGTTTTCGAGTCGGCAAGCCCAATCGGGCTCATAACCATTTGCCAAACAGTAATCAATTATAGCAGAGCAAGTATAGTATGCAAAACCTTTCCCGCGGAACTCATCAAGGGTTTCGATACCAATTTCTAACTTATTTTTATGAACAAAAGCCGAGTAGGCAGTTGATGCAATTCTATTTTCGTAGAACAAACTAAATCCCATTCCCTTATTTAGAAAGTCTTCAGGACTATCCCAAAAGTTTGAGGGAATTACATTGCCTTTCATTTTTGTGAATACATCTTTATCTGTTTGAATAATTGTACAATTGGGCGGCAATGTGTCCTTTATACTTTTCAAATACTTTGCCTTATTGAACTTGAAGTTTACCCTTGTATTGAGTTCTATTATCCCATTCTCTTTTTTATCAGTATTACTAGACGCTTTAATCATTTTGTCGCCAAAAAGTTTACTAAGGACTTTATCCCAAGCATTTGGGTAAACCTGCATCCATTCAAATTCACTTCTAACAGAGTTTGTGTTAAGAGCATATTCTTTAAAACACCCATTAAATTCATTGTTATTATAATCGCCTAACAGCAATGACATTCCATAGGGATGAATCACATAAAAGGTTTTTGGGTTCTCATAGCTATCGACATAAACTATGCCTGTCACTTCATGATTAATTACAGATAGAGCAAATGAAATATTGAATTTCACCTGCTTTAATGGTTCTGCTAGCTTTTTATAGTGGCTTTTATCTAGTAGTTTCATTTTTTCAATTTATGCAAGCAAAAGATCTTTTTATTCCCCTTTTAAATTTTAGTTCTGGATACCCAAAAATCACAAATAGCCCTTCACGACTTTTAAACCTTATTCCATGATCTTCCCTAAACTTCTTTGCTTTCTTCCCATTCTGTATTAATGGATGAACGGCACCAAGCATACAGGTTCCAAGTCCAAGCGATTCGCCAGCAATCATTGCATAGGTAGCAGCAATAATGGGGTCGGCAGGATCAGTGTAAGGTGAGCCGTAGAAATACATTGCCAATGGTGCATCGTAGTTCACAAGGTTTCTACCCTCATTCATTCCTTCAGTGTAAGTTTTGAATAGCGGCTTAATAAACCCCTTAAACATCTCATCGTTTGCTTTGCCCCAGAATGGACGCATAAGGGCAATAAACCAGTCGGAAGCAAACCACTTCATACTCTCAAGGTAGTTGCAAAAATCCTGAGCAAAGGCTCTTGTTTTCTCTTTGCTATCGAGTATCATAACGCTAACATCGGAGGGAGGTAAACCCATGGGCGCTGTTTTGGCTGCATCTAGAATCTTCTCAATAATATCTGGTTCAATGGGTTTGTTCTTAAACCAGCGGATACTTCTTCGCCGTTGCAGAAGAGAAAGTGTTTGGTTGTAGTTGGCTGCGCTGTCCTTGGGTGGTAAATCGAATAGATCATCGGGGCTGATTGTCCTTCCGTGAATTTCTATTGCCCCTGTGGGGCAAGCTGCCATACAATGACCACAACCAATGCAGCCAAAGAGCGGATTGTTGCTTTTGGTTGCTTTACCATCTATTAGGGTTAAACTAAAATCGCCACAAGCGTTAACGCACAATCCGCATCCATTGCAAAGATTTGCGTTGACTGTTATCTTTGCTGGTTCTTTTGTTCTTGATGTTGGAATAGCCATAATTGAAAAGTTTTTAGATGCTTCTTTGGGTAGAATGTTTTTATTACAAACCTAGTTAAAATCGAGATTTTAAACTGAAGTGCACTTATTTAAGACTTTTCTCTAATCTAATTCGCGCAAAAGCATTTTCCGAAAAGTCTTTATCTCCTGTAATACTGATTACTTTATTAAACCCAGCCTTGGTCCAGAACCGCAACGCTCTCCAATTCTTTAGGTATACTCCAATCCCAATTTTCTTATATCCAAGCTTTCTGCATTCTTCTGATATAATTGCGATTGCATCTTGAGCGTACCCCTTGTTTCGGAATTTTTTATGAATCATAAATATGCTTATCCAAGCCGAATCATTTTTGGGGTAGCCAAAATACAGATCTGAAAATCCAATTAACTCATTAGTTTCTTTAATATAAATTGATTTAAGGCGATACAAAGATTTGCTTGCGGTAGGGATAGGCGGGAGATCGCCTTTGGTAAGACAATTATAAATGTAGTTTGGCTCGAATTCAGAGCCTTCAATAATTTTTTTATCTTCCCAAGAATCACAAATGCTTTGTAAATCATTGCATTCGTTGAGGGTTGAGTCTGAAATTAAAACTGTTTTTTTCATCGGATTACTTATACAGTTAGCACACAGAGCTAATTTTTAAATGAGTGCTATATCACTTGCCGCTATCACTTATTAATTTGATTCCTTACTTTTCGAAATAGTATTTTTCGATTCCGCCAAAGCCTGTTATTTTTTTATTCTCTTTCGTTTTATGTAAGAAGTGGTTTAATCTCTTTTCAAATTCTTCTGGTCGTTTCCTCGCTGATTCAATGTAGGCAATTCGAATGCGCTTATATGTATCGGGAAAACATTGATAGTTTTTCCATACAATTTTATCTTCTTTCAATTTGTCAATTATATCATTTGGAAAAATAAAAGGTTCAGACAAAACATTTTGTATTTTATCCTCAAATTTCGGGTGTATCATTTTGTTTTCCAATAGCCACTTTAGCCTTTCTTTGTTGGCTTGCGAGTATGTACTTTTAGGTCTTCTGGGGGTGAAACGCTGAATTTTATGTTCTTTGTCAAGTGATTTTATCGTACTGTCAATCCAATCGAAGCAAAGGGCTTCTTCAACCGCATCGTTGTATAAAATGCCTTTTTTACCTGACGACTTCTGAGGAAATACAAACCAAATTTCGCCTGTGGTTTCAAAGTTTTCTGTCAGCCACTTTCTCCAGTCTTCTCGACTTTCAAAATGCATTATTTTATTTCCTGTTGGCATAACAGGTAACTTAAATCAATTATTTTACTGCCTTTACTCTCATAGTAATGAAGCATTTCATCAATTTTCCTTTTGTCATAACTCGTAATACAATCTGATAAGACATTTACTTGATAATTTTCTTTATTTAAATTATAAACGGTTGATTTGACACAAGCAACAGCATCTGCTCCTGCTATGTAGAATTCACTTATTTTATTTTTATTAATAAAGTCTGTAAACTCCTCACTAGTAAGTGCGTTCCCTTTGAATTTTGTGAAAACATTTTTCGAGATTATTTTCATATCCGGAACTAATTCAGAACCACGTGTATTGGGCTTAAAAGTTCTAGTGCCGTCTGATAGATTTTCGTGCTTTATATAAACAACGTGAATATCATTAATAACGGCCCAATCTATGGCTTTATTTATATTGCCAATTATTTCCTTGTAATTCTTTGTTATGTCATTTTGAATGTCAATTATTACTAATGCTTTTCTCATTTTTCTTACTTTTTGTGTCCTTACCGGACGATTAATATTTAATGTTCAACTATGCTTTTCTTTGCCCTGTAGGCACTGTGTCGTCTGCTTGCATATAACTTTCGTTAATAAACTATTGCCGAAATAATATTTATAACTTAGGATGATTGTTAAGTTGTTGAAGATGATGAATTGGGAAACAAACTGTGGCTAATTTTGTAATTAACTATTCACCCTTATAGATATACTTGTATTTTAGGTAATTCCTCGCATCATTAATAAAATTTACGCTATTATTCCCAGCATCTGCATTGGTAAAAACAATTATGGCCGAGTTGAGATTGGCAAAAATCATCGTGTGGCAATAAAAGGTACCTTCACTACCATAGTGATAAAATATTGAATCTGATTCAAAGTCGTTGTGCCACCCCATTGCGTATGGTTGTTCCCCCATAAGTAAGTAATTAAAAGTCTCCTTTGTAACAACTCCATCAATATTTTTTAATCCATTCATGTATTGCCTTACATATTTGGAAAAATCGATAATGTTTACATTGATATTTCCAGCTGGTGAGGAGAGGGGATCGTTATATACCTTTGGCTCATTGGGGGCAATGGGTTCTATACAATTATTGTTAACTAAAAGATGTCCCCAGGGTTGAGTTGGGTCAATTCGATTTGGTCGTTCAAAGCCAATCTCCATATCTAAATCGGATGCAAGTTCAATGGCTAAGTATTCCCAGGTTTTTCCAGTAACCTCCTCAATCATACAACCCGCAATAACATACCCAACATTTCCGTAATTCACACCGTCTTTTTCAACGGGCGTTAATGATAAGGCGTATTTACCAAACTCTCTGCGTCTCTCAAAATCGGATCCGGTAAAATTTGGTATATCTTCATACACCAGTCTTCCTGTCTTTTTATCAACGTGGGTTTTGTGCGCGTTAAGCGGTTGTAGTTTGGTATTGTGCGATAGCAATTCGCTAAGTGTTATATCCTCGTAAGCCGAATGCGCATTTTCTTTCCAGTTGGGAAAAACAGTAAAGAGCTTGGTGTCCCAACAAAGCAATCCCTCCTCTACACATTTGGCAGCCATTAAAGCAGTAAATGATTTGCCCAATGAGCCAATTTGAAAGCGATGATTAGTCTCGATGCGATCGCCTGATCCGATAATAATGTCACCTGCAGATCCAGCTTTAATGCCATTATCATCCAATACTGCCCAGGTGCATCCAGGCACCATATAGTATTCCAAGCATCCCTCAATGCCCATCTCTTTTACCTGTTCAAAACTCAATGGAGTTCTATTCACATATTCATTTTCACACTTGGTACATGAAGCGAAAAGAAATATTGCCAATACGCTTACGACAATCAGATTTGTTCTCATTTTTAATATCATTGAAAATTATTATTCTGATAATTCTTGTTAAATACATTTTCAACTTTTACTTGTGCAACTCCTATTCTTATTTTGATGATTGATTTCTGTTGAAAATTTAGTTGCTTGTTTTTGCTAGCCATCTGTGCCACTCCTTTTCTAATTCATTTAACGATTTGTTGTAAACCTTACTCCAGCCTCTAACTAAGTTCCAAAGCTCGAGAAACTTCTTTTGGCCATAAGTATCTATCAAAAATTCAACAAACGAGCCCGATGCATAGTACCCCATTTGGGTGTACTTGCTATCCTCGCCAATTTCGATTTCAACCAAATCTTTTAGCGGAAGTAGTTCTCCTTTTTTTATATAGTCTATTGTTTTGGAGTTGTTTTTGCTTGAGCCAATTGACATTGCTTCGGCATACATTGCAACTCCCTCGCTCAAGAATGACATATTTCCACCCCAGTTCTTATAAAAGAATGTGTGGGTGAACTCGTGAACGGCCAGCTCAAAGGTTGGGATGCTCTGTTCAAAAACTGAAAATACATCTCCTTGATAGGCAAATCCTTTTCCCCAGTGCGATGTGTAAAATAGTTTTTCATCGTAATCGGAGAAATAGGTTACAGTTTGTGCTTTCCTTTCTGGGGCAATGGGTTCGAAAAGTTGATATATAAAACCCTGTGCACGATTATTCGTTTCAACAATTTCCCTAATCGATTCCGATTTAATAAGATCATTGTTGTATCGAACTGTAAGATTTGGCGTTTCAATCCTCTCAAAATCACCTTTAATCCATAACCTAAAATTGCATATTAGCGCTTTTGACGATGGTAGTTTACCCTTTTTCAGGTTTTGCCAAAACTCTTCAATTTCGTACCCAGCCGCTTGCAGAATTGACTCGGTATTGGTTTTGTCTGTTGCAACTATTGGAATATTAATCTGGTTCAAATCGTTGTCTTCAAAAATCTTTATAAACGGTTCCTCGTTTTTGTGCGAAAACAATATGATGGCTGTGGCTCCTTGTTTGTAAATTTGAGAGATTTCTTTTGCTAGCCAACGCTTTTCTTCAGCATTCCTATCAAAGCAATAAAGAACAATCTGGTTTTCAAAACTATTTGGTTGATCTTCGGTAATCAGTTCGGTTAGTAGTGTTACCTTACCTTCCACATTAACGTCTTTTGTGTAATTGCACACACCAAAAGGGCAAATATCTGGTGCGTTTACGGGGAAAAATTTGATTTCTTGTTGTGAACCACTTTTAAAATATATGCTGGCTTTTGCCCACGGTAATGTGGTGCTTTTGTTGAAAAAATAATCTAAAGTTGGTCCTTGAGCCTTAGCACAACCAAATCCTAATAAGATAGTTAAGCAGGTTAAATAAAACTTTGTTTTCATAGATTTGCTTTTTTAAAAGGATATGCGAATTAGCTTATGGGTCAACAATATACTAAGGTGACTCCAATTGCAAGATCATTATCATATTGTTGAGTAATGATCAACCTCAATGAGCCACTCACCGTTAACACGCTTCCACACCAATGTGAATCGAACTACCGACAATTGCTCTCGCCCTTGAAACATATACACCAGTTTAGATATGCCCTGTTGAACAGCTAGGCTATCGCAAGCATCAATTTTTATATTCTCTAGTCTCCACGATATACCTCTATCTTTTAGGCTTATCCAGTATGCATTGGTCTTTTCCCTGCCTTTAATCAATACATTTTCGCCAATTAATAAGCAGCTGTCGGAATAGAATGATGCAACTTTCATCATATCATTTGCGGCAAAGGCTGCTTCCATTTCACGATTTTTGCTTATGATTTGACTAGTTTGATCTTTTAAATTAATTGAATCAATACTCTGGGAATGAGTGTAATGGTTAGTTAATAAAAAAAATAAGGTTGATATTAAAGTTCTAAACATTATACTCTTCATTTTATCAAATTTATTATTAATAATTTATTCAATTACCTCATAAACTTCCTTCCTAGGCGAGTAAGGAAGTGGGTTGGCATAACCAATTCGTAAAAGTAATGCAGGTTTTTTATTACCTAACTGCAGCTGATTTTGAACCGATTCAGCGACACTCTCCACCTCACAGGGTTGATTTAAGTAGGCATTGGCAATTCCAAGTCGTGTAGTTTCCAGAAGGATACGTTCCAGCACTCTGCCAAGATTAATCCAATTCTCCGGATTATTATGCTCAACGGTAAATAGTACAAGGTGCGATGAGGAGTTGATTTTTTGCATATCGGTCTTATTCTGTTTGTCGGGTTTCAGAAACGACTTAACAATTGGCTTGCCAATAAAACCAGGCGTTGCTGGGGTTCCCATAACCTCGTAGGTTAAACCGTCCTTTGTAGCTTCCACCTGTTTTTTGTTGAACCGAATCCACTCCAAAAGCTCCTTCTTAAAGGCTTTGTCGTTCAGTTGCTGTGTATTCCCTTCGGCTACCAGGTTCATCAATACATTAAAATTGTGCGTGTTCTTATCAAAGAATTGAAAGTCAATATGCTCTTCCATAGATATTCGCTCTAATTCCTTGATGGTATCAGAAGATATTAATTTGTTATTGTAAACGCTTCGGTTGGTTTGCCTCTTCACAATTTGATCAAAGAGATAGTTTTTTTGTAGCCGACTCTTCTCTAGCTTAGCAATTATATACGAATGGCTGTTGTCATCAACTTCAATTGAGGTTTTAGCATCGTAACCAAACTCATTTGCGGCAATGCATAAATTTTCCAAGGCGCATCCAAGGCTAATGTATAGCTCGCGATGATGGCCATCAACTACTGGTAGTGCCTTGCTGAAATCAGGGTGTATCTCAATTGTAGAATCTGTTAGTTTAAAAATCCAGGGCTGGGTATTGTGACCCGATGGCGCCTTGGTGGCGTATTCAACCATTTTCACAAAATCAGGGTTTTGCGAGCTGACATTTAGGCTAAAGAATAGAAATGGTATCATAGTAAGTGTTTTTATTAAGTTCATACTAAACGTGTTTTTATTTTGCTGATTTATTTTAAGTTTGATGAACAAATGATTCATTTGTATTGGCTCTTCCTATATTTGGTAAAAATACATCCTTTACCTTCAATCCTCCCTTTAGCGCAAATACAACATAAAGAGTAGTTAGCACCCCATCAATTACACCTGTAAACCAAAATGTATTGGGAAAACCGTTCACAAAAAACATAAAGTAGTAAAGAACTGCTACGTAGAAAAGCCTTCCGATAATTAGACAACCCACATTAAATGCGTATCGCCTAATGTTGAACGATGACAGTATTTGCAGGTAGGCAAAGCATAAGAAGAAAGAACCTAAGAAAATTGCGTAAAATGGATCCATTGGCGGGCTGTCAATGATTCTACCCGTGCCGATTACAAATATGTATAGGAATCCTGCAACGGTGTCCCATATCCCGCCAAGGGCAAAGGTTATGGCTAGGGGTTTTAGCGTTTTGGTTTTCATTTAAAATAGGTATAATTCTGCTAATCAACTTGTCATTCATCTCCTAAACCATTGTCCATCCAAAACTGTTTCATTCAATAAATCTACCTTTCCTTTCCAGTAATAGGTTGTAGGCCAATTCCTAAATGAATTTACAAAGAGAGTGAATAGTTGAAAACTTAATGGCAAATTTTGAGGAATCCACTTTTGAGTTACATTTATGCGAACATCAACTTTATTACCCGTTTTTAGTAAAACTGAATTTCCCCCAGTGATTATCTGATTGTCAATTTTGTATATCCATCTTCCAGTATATTTAATCCCATCTTGGAGTTCGTAAGGGTTAGCCATACCCTTTGAGAATTCTATTGAGATATTTTTGCCTTTATAATTCCTTGACATTGAGTTCACCTTGCCGTTTTGGAGTTGCAACGACATACCTTCTACCTCAACCAAACCTGATTTTTTGGGTTGAAACATTAAAGGAGATTTCACAGCAGGGTTTATTGTTCCTACCACTGGACTGTTGGAGTATCGGGCAAAGAAGACTTTTTCGCCATTTCGAGACAAGGGGAAAAAGCTTGGTTTTAGGTCACGATCACCAACCCTAGCATAAAAAACAGTGCCCTTCCTTAGTACAAAATCAAAGTCTTCCATAAAGGCAAGGAAGAGTTGTTTTGGATGTTTGATATCATTACCAACAGGCGCAAGAAATTTCATACGTTTTTTGCTGGTACCGCTCTCTTTTATCTTCATCTCAACAACATCACCATTTTTGTCTGTAAATGCTACGTGAAGATTTATGCCGTCTTTGTCAATCTCAAAAATGTTAGGTTCAATTGTTGCTTCTTTAATTATTCCAATCCCATCACCAATGCTAAAGGTTTCCATATCTACCTTTACGCCCTTTTGGTGATAAACATCTACCATTTTATCTGTCCTATACACTAGTATTCTTAACCCCTTCCCGTTAATCTCATCATCAAAAAGTTGAGGCTCTATTGATACGTATGCAGAATCGTTTTGAAAATCTGCAATAAGAAGCCTTTTCATAGGTTCAATGCCAAGTTTAAAAGGGATAGCACATTTAATTAAAGAGCTATGGCTTACCTTTGATGCCATATTCAGTCTTTCTTCTTTAAAATCTTTCATAATATTTCTGATTTTTATTTGATACGATTACTCGAGCCATAAAGCCTTTTGAACTCATCAACTATATATTCTAAGGAAAATCCATTGTCTTGCATTGTTTCGTTGATATTATTCTGTGCATATGCACTTTTAAACTCCTCCAGTCCAATTCTATCGATGAGATACTTCACAAAAACTCCAGAAATGCTGTAGTTTAGCATCTTGCTAAAGAAAATATTGTTGGTTGATAAAACCAGCTCGGGGGTAAGCAAATCGGCATTCTTTTTAAATATTTTTAAATCATTTTCGTAGGCTTCACTGCTAAAAAAATAGTCGGTGTACTGCCGGAAACCCTCATCGAAAAATGGATTTGGGTTTCGGCCCACTTTGCTGCCAATGATGCTATGCCCAGCTTCGTGTTTAAAAATGCCTAAATCGAAATGCATATTGTGGTTGGTATTCCCAAACGATTTACCGTAAACGGTTTGGTTGCTATTTGCAGCAATGAAAAGTTGTAAATCCTCTCGATTGGAGTAAATAAATGTGGTTACTTTTGGAATACCCGATGTGTCAACCTCTAGAAAATGGCAGAAGTCGGTTACAAACTTATCCAACTCTCTGGCCAAAGAATCTGAATTAATTGCAGAATAGCTGCAGGCAAAGTGCAGGTCGAAAAATTGGCTGCTGATTGTCTGGCAGAAGTATTCGGCCCGCAATTTTTCCATATCGTTAATGTTTGGCGTTGAGCCGGCGCCTTTGTCGAAACCAGATAGTGTAATACTACTCCCGTTGAAAACGTACAGTTGGTAAACTCCGCCTGCTAGATATTCATTGTAAACTAACGGGAAATCATCACCATTACGACAAGTATAAATTCGGGTAGCCTCATTATTCATATAGTAGAACGAATCGTTGGGCTTTTTTAATTTTCTGCCCTGATATGAGAATCCATTCTTTTCAACCTTAATGGGTGATCCGGCGATAATATCAGTTTCAAATAAAAAGGCTGGCCCAAAGAGCTGAAGATGTTTAGCCATATCCTCAGCGTGTAATGCCGATTCATGCTTGTAGATGTAGACTAGGTTCTCTCTCCAGAATGCGAAGCTCTCGATAGAATTTTTATCGTTTTGCTTTACCTCGTAGCCATTGGGTATTACCACAATTATTGTATCGGTATTGTAAAAACTGAGCAGCTGCTGCATCGATTCGTCCATGGAAACAAAGCCGCCAACTTGTGCATTACTATTTAAATGTAAGGCTATTTGTAGAACTAAGCTCAAAATGATTAGTTGTGTTTTCATACTTTTTGTATGCTTAGCAGTTATTTAGTTGATACTTTAATGGCTTCATCTAAATCTTGTATTCGATTGCTTTCCACTACCTTTTGATAATTATCATAGGTTGTTGGTGCTTTTTTATCTCGTATCAATTTTAGATTTTCAAGATTGCGCTTCCATCTTTCCAAAACAGCATCGGAAACCTCGAAATTATTGCCAGGTGTAAAAAGGCGCTCTGGTATTTTTGCCTTTATTCCAGCAAGCATTAAATGCCGTTTTAACCCGGGTATATGATCTAAGCCAAAAACAAAAACGATTACTCGAGCGTTGCCTGCTGCAGCCAAACCGTTTTCAATAATTCGCCTGTTGCGCTCACTCCAGCTGCCACTGGCAATTTCTGCCAGCGCATCAGTTCCAATAATATTTTCGTATAGTGAATCAAGATAATTTAGTATCGCCTCTTTATGTATGTCATCATAGAATGATGGTTTATCTGATTCACTGAATTCAACCTGCACTTTTTTCAAGAGCAATGATCTCTTTTCTTTCACAGAGGCAGGAAACCTTTTGCTTGCAATATCTTGGGTGGCGTAATCGAGCCTCCAGTCTACTGGCTCAAATCTGTAATTGTACTCACTTGCCATTTCAGCAAGAAATGCTGCTTCGGGAGGAAAGTAACCTTCCATTGGTTTCTCAAATGCCTCAGGAGTTATCTCACCACAAATCAAATCAGGTTTTAATTGTTGAATTTGTGCTAATAGGTCGTTAACAGAGTAATTCTTATCCTGATTAAAATGCATATTATGGATTGATCCAATTAAATATACAGATGGTTTTTGATCCAGCGTATCCTGTTTAATTTCTAATGCTAAGCCGCAAATTGGGCTAAAGGCTAAAACGAGATACAGTATCTTTTTATACATTATCGGCTTATTAATAGTGATTTATACAAGATTATTCATTTATCAGGAATATAAGAGTTAATGCTCTTTAGGCATTTTACTAGTTGTGGTCACTTAACAGAATTAAGGTGCAAATTAATCGACCCTATCCCCTCTAAACTCTTGTACTTTAACTTCCAATTTCCCGAAACAGCTTGATATGATTCGTTTATTTCAATGTTTATTGGCGAGACCAAATGCCCAGAGAACACGATTTCATCAGTTGGATTTTCTAACTCCACTAAAACTTCTCCGTCTGACACAACTACTTCACCCGTAAGCGTGATTGATTTTGTGCTGCTGCTCACGTTCATTATGGTTAAACCCTGAGAGTTTTTTTCGTAATCGCAGTCGAATCCGAAGCGAATTATTGGCTCTTTTTGGCAGGAGCTGGCCAGAAGTAGAAGCATTAATGCGGCCGGAAGGTTAACTCTTTTCTTGTAGCTAAAAATAAGCCCAATAGCTGCACCGAATAGAAGCATCGAGGTGGTGGTTTCAATAAAGTGCGATATTCGGACCATCTCGGGGAGTAAGGGGTTGGGTAAAACAATTTGAAAACCAAATCCGCCAAATAGCAACGACATAATTATTATCTTTTTGGTTTTCGAACATTTTAAAATATGGTGGAAAATATATCCAGCAACCCCAAATAGAATTCCCCTAAATATGTGCACAAGAACAAAGGTTGGATTGGTAACATTCTGCCACATCGATGCAAAGAATCCAATTTTTTCAACACTTCCAGTGTAAAATTCTCTTGTTGCCTCAAACTGCCAGGCAATAAAATACCCAAAGAGATTGTAGATTACAAAGTAAGCAAGGCCAATAAGTAGAATTTTAGCTCCAACCTGTTTGTAGCTAACGATTTGTTTGGGAATTTGAAAGGTTGACGTTCTTCTTTTAGTGAAGATTGCTAAAAATCCCGAAAACAAGCTGAATGTAAGTACAAACCGCAGAAAAATTTTAATAAACTCATTTACCTCAACACCTTTAAAGGCATCTCCCCAGAATAGCGACTCCAATAGCCCCATCAGGGGATACAATATGAAGTTGGCAAGCAGTAGCAGCAGAAAAAGTGTGGTTCGTTTCTGTTCGGTGTTTCGAAGTAAGAAATAATATGTAACAGAAATGTATAACGAGAAGACAATTAGTAGGGGGAAGAATAGCTGCATCTCATCGGGATTAGTACGATTCATTATATCCTCCGATACCGGAATAAGCATTGTTGGGGTTATAAAGAAAATTATGAAAACCAATGCAATTGATAGTATTGTAATAATTGATTTGAGTGTGTTTTTCATATTAGTTTGTTCTTTAGTTTTGCTCCACATAAATGTCCTTGAAAATCGACAGTTCCCACTAGATGTCTACAATCACACCAAGTTGTTTTAACTCTTCAATCTGTTTTTCGCTCACCTTAGTTCCCCTTAAATCCACATATTCGAGCCAGGGTAAATTCATAATGGGCGAGATATCATCGATACTATTGTTAGCAAGATTTATTTCTTTTAGGTTTTCTAGGTTGCTCAGCACATCAATGTCCCTTATGTCATTGTCCGAAAGATTTAGCTCCTCCAGCAGGCTGAGTCCAAAAAGTGGTGTGATGTCACAGATATGATTGTCGGATAGATCAAGGTTTTTAGCTTGTTTGCAGAATTCTACTCCTTCCAAATCGTTTATGTCTGAAGAGGCCAGCTCAAACTCATCGATATCCTCGAGATAGTACGAAGGGTACTCCTTATCGGTACTATCGAACATTCTTACCTTAACGGCATCGTAAAAATTGTAAAACCGTGTAGATTTATTTTCCTTTGCGGAATGTTCTGACGAACTTTTTTTCGAATCATTATCGTGAATAATGGTGAATCCTTCGGTATTAAAATCCCACTCGTAAACTGGCGAGTAGTCAATTTCTTCATAGTCCTCAAGCGATGCAGCTACCTCTTCTATATGGGTAAGTAAAAGGATATGTGAGTACTCCAGCAATCCGTCGTAGTTGTTATCCGCTAAAAGCTGGTTTATAACTTTTATGTGAAAATTTGCCCTGTCGGGGTGGTAAAGCATCATAAATTTGGAGAAACCTTTTCCATTGTCATCAATATCTATGCTTATGCTATCACTAATATGATTTGCAATTTTTTTTAGAATTGAGAACTGCTGATTTTTGTAGAACGATATTAGGGTAAGTGCAATTCTATTTAGATTGTCTGGCGAATACGCCTCAATTAACCTGTTGTGAAGTTCATTTAATGTCATAATTTTTCAGGCTTTTTATATTTATACATTCTGTCTGCTATTCCCTAATAGTAATTCTGTTGTGAACTTGCCAATGCAAGTTCACAACAGAATAATATAGAATTAAAATCGTTTGATAATTCCAATCCTTGCCGAAACGTAGCGGAGATCAAGTTGATGGTTAACACCGTCCAATTCAGTTTCGCCCGATAGCGAATTGAATTTTAAGCTAGGAGCCAAGCTCCAATCTTTCCCTAACGCTACTTCCAGTCCGCCTACTACCTGGAATCCAACTCCGTGACCCGTATCGCTAATAATTTCGCCGGCATTGTTTTCCACCTCAATGTGACTGTAAAGCAAACCTCCTCTTACAAAGTAGGAGAGTGGTGATTCGGCAATGGAGTTTTTAAACTGCAATCCCAGGATATAGCCAGTTTGCTCAAAATCGATATCGGAACCTGCAAACGATTCGTTGGCGTTAAAATGGGTGTACCCCCAGCCACCGTAAACACTTGTAAATGGCATAAACCGGTACTGAAAAATGGTTTCGAATCCTAAACCGGTATTCAGGTTTGCTCCGTTAAGTTCGGAAGAAACGATTGATACCTCACCGTTTAGTTCTACTCCAAAACGACTTTCGTTTTCCTGTGCAAAACTGCTTAGCGATAATAGAGCTAGTGCAATAACTGTAATAAATCCTTTTGTTTTCATAGTTAAAATTTTAAATGATTGATAAATTAACTTCGAAACAAAAGTAGATAGGTAGGTCTTCTGCAAAAACTAAAACAATCTGAAAGGGTATTGATTATAGCTGAAAGTGTGCTATATGAAGTTGATCGTGTTGTGAACTTGATAGGATTATTTAATTTGGCCAGGCAACCTGTGACGTTATATCATCACCATCACCCGCTTCCTGTTTGTAAATAGGGCTATCTCCTTATATCCAAGCGCCTTTATTTCGGCAACGGCATTAATTTCAGGTGATGCTTGAAAATGTCACACTTTAGATTTATGGGTACTACTTAGAAACTGTTTAAGTTTTACGTTTTAAATTTGAAGGGGCCCTCGTAGAGGGCATATAGCGATTGAAAATATGTAAAACTAAACTAAGCACCCCAGAGTGGGTGCAATAATGAAAGCAACTTATTGTGCTCTCTACGCGGCGCTATGATTATACGAAATACTTTTTCAATCGTTATGCGCCACCTACGGCGGCATTATAAAATGAATTGTTCAAAAAAAACTTAAACAGTTTAATATCAATTAGATTTTGTTAGTCTTGTTGATATACAAAGGAAGTTTCCTTAACGTGCTGTGAACTAGTTCCAATGAAAAGTTTAAATGTTCCGGACTCAGCTACATATTGGTTATTTGAATTGTAGAAGGCAATATCTTCCCAAGTAATGCTAAACATAACCTCAGAAGACTCACCCGGCTCTAGCCCAATCTTCTTGAATGCCTTCAACTCTTTTACGGGTCGCGTTAGGCTGCCAACAAGTTGGCGTGTGTATAATTGCACAACCTCTTCGCCATATATATCCCCCGTATTGGTCAATACTACAGACGCTTTAAGAGGTTTTGCTTTTGTTATAAGCGTATCTACAAGTTTTATTTCAGAGTACTCAAAGGTTGTGTACGAAAGGCCATAGCCAAAGGGGTAGAGTGGAGTATTAGGCACATCAAGGTACTTTGTGGTATACTTTTGCTCGCTGTAAGGGCGACCGGTATTCTTCTCGTTATAGAAGATTGGTATTTGACCCACATTACGGGGAAAGGTAACAGGAAGTTTTCCCGATGGGTTGTAGTCGCCAAAAAGAACATCTGCAATGGCATCGCCTGCGTTAGTTCCCAGGAACCAGGTTTCAAGTATTGCATTTGCCTTCTGGTCA
This sequence comes from Bacteroidales bacterium UBA2295, assembly GCA_002345825.1. Lineage (GTDB taxonomy): Bacteria > Bacteroidota > Bacteroidia > Bacteroidales > Tenuifilaceae > Perlabentimonas. Next base: position 11,363 of record DDWD01000199.1, on the reverse strand, counting down.
ACTTTTTCTATGGATAGCGGGCGTCCGTTCATCAGGACAACAACTAGTGGCTTGCCGATTTTAGCAAGTTCCAAGGCCAGTTCTTCTTGAAGACCAGGCAGGTTGATGTTTGAGCGGCTAGCGGCCTCGCCACTCATATTTTTATGCTCGCCAATGGCCAACACAATGGCATCGGAGGCTTTTGCCAATCTTATAGCTTCGTTAAAACCTTCCCTTGAATTATCATTTACCCCTGTTCCAATGGTATGAAGAATGCGGGTGTTTTTTCCAACCTTATTCTCAATACCCTGGAGTAGGGTCACAGACTTTTTGAAATCGCCCGCAGCCGACCATGACCCAATCATATCCTTTTGGCTGTCGGCAAGGGGGCCAATAATAGCCAGAGTTTTAATGTCCTTGCTAAGCGGAAGCGTTTTGTTATCATTTTTAAGTAGCACAATGGAACGGCGGGCAAAGTCTCTTGCAAACTCAAGGTGCTCAGAAGTCATAATATTTTCCTGCTGCCTTTCAATGTTTGAGTATCGGTATGGGTCTTCAAATAGTCCGAGTTCATACTTAAGGTTAAGAATTCTTCTTACTGTATTATCTATTGTTTTAATGCTAACCTTTCCTTCATCGATGGATTTCTTAAGATGATTATTGTATATTCCCGATTGCATATCCATATCAACCCCTGCGTTTATAGCTAGCTCGCCAGCATGCTTCTCATCTTTGGCAAAACCGTGGGGAATCATCTCTTTAACAGAGGTATAATCGGTAACCACAAAACCATTGAAACTCCATTCATTCCTAAGCACATCGGTTAAAAGAAACTTACTACCCGTTGCAGGAACACCAAAAAGTTCGTTAAAAGCAGTCATAAAGGTGGCTACGCCCTCATCAACAGCAGCCTTAAACGGGGGAAGGTACGTGTTGCGTAGCTCTATCTCAGAAATATCGACGGTATGGTAATCCCTCCCAGCCTGTGGTGCGCCATAGGCTGCAAAGTGCTTAGCACAGGCAAGCATTGTATGAATATCATAAAAATCATTACCCTGAAATCCTCGTACCTTTGCCTTGGCAACCATTGAGGTTAGGAATGGGTCTTCGCCAGAACCCTCGGCAATTCTCCCCCAACGGGGATCACGAGTTACATCTATCATCGGGGCAAAGGTCCAGTGTAAGCCTTCGGAAGTTGCCTCAATGGCGGCTATACGGGCCGACTTCTCAATGTACTCCATATCCCAGCTGGCAGTCTCACCTAGTGGGATAGGAAAGATGATTCGGTGACCATGGATAACATCGTAACCAAAGAGCAGCGGAATGCCAAGTCGTGTCTCCTCAACCGCCATACGTTGTAGGTTGGTTGTGAATTCAACCCCATAGGCATTGAAAACAGCCCCAACCTTTCCGGCTTTAATGTCGTTGGCGTAGTTCTCGTGCATCGTTGGTCCTGTAGTGTCGTAACCACTTGAGAAAAGGGTTAGCTGCCCAATCTTCTCCTCAAGGGTCATACTTTTCATTAGGTTCTCAACAAAAGAATCTCTCTTAGGATTTTTTGAAGACTCTTTGTTTCTTGAACACGATGCAATTAGCACAATGGTAAGTAAAGCGAAAACGCTAAGTCGATATATTTTCATAAATTTTGCAGCTAGTTTACAAGGTGTGGCTGAATTGTTTTTTGCCAGATTTTGTATCCCTCTGAGTTCATGTGAAGCATATCATCCAAAAAGATGGAGCTATCGGGCATACCAGAAACATTGAGCATTTGGCTCCATACATCTATATAACTCGTATTGTGTTTTCTATCTATAAATTGCTGAATGCCCTTGTTCGCTGCAATGAACTTACCTGATAGGTGCCATCGCGATGGGCTTGGTTTCATTGAAACGTAAGTGATTTTTACTTCGGGGTGCTTTTCAACAATAAGTTTGTAAAGATGAACGAATCGTTGGGTAACCAGCTCCACTGAAATGGTGTCGCTCGATGCAAAATCATTTTCACCACAATAGATAACTATTTGCTTAGGTTTGTATGGGTAAACAATGTCCTCAACGTATCGAATTAAATCCTCCAGGGTAGATCCTCCAAAACCCCTGTTGATAATTGTAAGATCAGGGAAACACTCCTGTACATCGTGCCACATGGTGAACGATGAGCTACCAATAAACAGAATGGCATTCTGGGGTGGCGGGTTAAGCCTGTCCTGCTCCTTAAATCTATTAATATCGTCGATAAAGGGCTGGCCTATTGCATTGAAAAACCATATAGAAAGGATGATTATAACGAGGAAATATTTTCTCATGGCGAAATCAATTTGAAAACATACGTTGAATTATAAATTTATAACAATTTTATTGCTAGCCTTATTCAAGTGCTTTTGTAGAATTGACTTTGGAACCATTACACCACCTTCCCGGTATGGATTTTCGTCTAAATTAAAAGCAAGGGTTTCTCCATTTACAAGAATTGAGTTTGGGCCATACTCTCTATTAACAACCTTGTAGGCTAGTTCAACCGGTTTTCCTAAAAAGTTAAGCTTTGCTGCAAATCCATTGAATGATTTGGGTAATACTGGGTCAAAAATTACATTTCCGTATTCTATCCGTAGGCCTAGCAATCGAGATATTATAAGCCCGATATAGATACCGGGGCCACTTGAGTAAACCCGCCAACCTCCCCGCACTGTTAGATTCCCTTTTATCACCTCGTTGTAGCGCTCGTCGGCATCGTATCGGCTCTTGAATACCACATCGGAGCTGCTGTAGTAGCAGTTCGACTGGCGAACATCGCCGCAGGGCACAATATCGCTGTATTCAACCGGGATTGCCTGACGAAGCGCCTTGATAAAGTCATTGGCCTTGCCCATAATGGCTAACGATTCGGCATAGCGAATGTGTTCATGCACATACATGAGCCCAATTTCGCGACCAAAGAATGTGCTACTCTCTGCCCGCTGAAAGATCTTTTGTATACCACCTTGGTACTTCAATGGTTTATCCATTAATCTTGCACCATCAGGTCCTTTTAGGTGTTGCTCAATTAAATTCTGATGATTTTTTGCCTGCTCATTTGAGAAGATTTGGCTAATAATTCCCCGATTCATAGGGAGAATACTATAATGAATTCCAGTTGTTTTATCACTTGGATGAAGAAGCACGCTAATCGATTTATCCTTCTCAACGAGTCCGTACCCTGCAACAATTCCATCTTTTACAAGATGGTTGTTAAAGTCCGTTTTGATCTTCTCACAAATTTCTTTCAGCTCGGCTGCCTTTTTCTTATCACCCACCAACTCGTAAACCTTTTGGTACTGGGTAAAAGCCTGATAGTTCATCTCAACGGTCCAGCTCGATATCATCCGTTGAGCAAGTTCCTCGCTAACGGGTTGTAGCGAATCGTTCCAATCGCCACCACCAAAAGGCACCAAAGATGTTCCGGGGATAAAAGAGTCGACAATCATTCTAATTAGCCTATCGATATGCTCACTCAAAGGAGTTCCCTCCTTTTTGCTGGTTGAACTTTCGGAGTAGTAGGGGAGAACCTCATCGAGGATATTTATATCGCCAGTTACCTTTATGTAATTGCTTAGGGCGATGATACACCAGTAAATAATGTCGCCATGAGCTTCGTGAGCACGAATGCTGGAGTAGCTATCGAACATCCACCACTGAGGCCATCCCCCATCGGGGTTTTGATTTGAGAAGATTATGCGCAGAACCTGCTTCGCCTCATCGTACTTTCCCAAATTTAAAAGCAGATCTATTGGGCCTTGTGAAACATCGCGTGTGCCCCAGGCTGCACCCCCAAACTGTTCTAGGCCATACGGCGTTAGGTAGTGAGTTAGCGCATTTAATCCGTACCAAGGAATGATCTCACGTATGGCAGCAATGTCTTTTTGATCTCCCTGTATCGATAGATTTAGGCTATGGTTTCTCCATTCAGTTTTTGCCTGATTACAATCGGAAAGCCATTGCTCATTGGGGTTATCAATCGTAATCAATTTTGAAGCTGTGCAAACCTCACCGAGGAAACTCATACAAAAGGTTGAAGTGTCCTTCACATCAAGGATAAATAAGGAGTTGCTTAGTCCCTCAACTTTTAAAGTTTTGAAATTATCCTTTGGATTTTGAACGGCTAGTCTGAACTGGGCGTTGGGAAACTTGCTGGCCATCAGGCTATCTGCCTTGGGTTTAGCAATGTATTCTCCATTCGTATTACCCGCTGTAACGCTCCATTCGCCTGAATTATCAAATTCGTGAGTGATTAGTATATCAACATCATTTCCAGCAATAACCTTAAAATCGAGGTTGACCTGCGGGGTGGATTTTGAAGTCCACGTGCGAACCTGAAAGATTTGATCTCCAAATTTATATATCCAATGGCTATGGTTCAACCCAATTTCGTATGCCGATGGAACACCGAGCAGATAGTGCTTCCCGTCAATAGTAACAAAAATTCTTTGTCCCGATTCAAGAGCAGTATTGAACTGGCTAGAGCATACCGAGAGAAAAATATTGAAATTGGTATTGCCCTGAGTGAGGTGCGAGTTGAAAACCCCGTAGGCAAAAGTATTGGTTGAAACGATATTCTCATCGGGAACAAGTCCAGCCTTTGCCTGCATGATATGGCCGTGGGGGCGATCGACCAAAATCTCCTTTGCACGCAAAACCACATGGTTGTTATCATCACTAAAAAATGATAAAACCTTACCGTTCGCTTTTTCTATATTTCGCCTTTCCTTACCAAAAAACTCGGTTAATTCCTTTTCGTTTAAATCATCGGCAGGTAAAAATGGGGATGTGTTGAATAGATTTTTAGAAGTTGAAATCCATTTTCGTTCGGCAAATGATGGAAGAGTATTGCAAAACTCAAGTATTGTTTTTGGTAGAAGCCCCAAATCCTCATCAGAAGTTGCTAGGGGATGGTTTGGTGAATAGGTGGCAACAAAATCAGCTCGATGAGCTTTGTTTGATCCCAATTTGAACGGCTTTTCTTGTAGTGCAACAACCGACGACTCGCCCGCATATTCACCCCCAAGTGTATCGTTTATCAAACCCTCTGGAATTCCTGTTTCGCGGAATGTTTTACCGTAGAATTGCATACCATCGGTGCTTGCAGCAATTGCCCCATTCCTCGTAGCGATCATTAGCCAAGGATGGGTATCAGATTCTTTCATGTTCTGGCGGCAACAAACTACAGAGCCGTAGTTTTTATCATTGAGGACTAATCTCTCTGTATACTGACTCACATAGTACTCGTTAACCAATCCATCGCCAATGGTCTTTAGGCCAACATCCTGAACGTAAATTAGGTCGAGTTCAACCTCATTACTTGATGTATTCTTTATTTCAACGCTCCACTGCCAACTCAAACTTTTGGTTGATAGCTGCAAGGCGCAAACATATTCAATACCATTCCAGCTTCCTTTTGCAAAAAAGATATCCTTAGTAAAGCTGAAAACGCTATTGCTGTTAGGGCCAGTTAGGGCGATAAATTCAAACGGCTTAGTTCTTTTTCTTAAGTAGATATTTGTCCCCGGTATTGAGAAAGGACTGGCTTTCTTTAGGCTTATTCTTATTGGGTCAACCTCAATGCCTTTCACCGTGCCATTGTCGAGAAAGTGAAAGCTGAGCCCGAGAGAATTTTTAATTATCATCTAGCTAAGTTTTACAGTTAGAATAATTTCTTTGTTGTGTTTATGGCTGTAATTAAGTACAATACGATTATTCTTTTCCATCATATTAAGGTTTTCTCCATCAGCTGATGCGCTCTTAATACTGCTTATGTTGCTTCCTTCAAACACAATCTCTCCAGTTAAATCGCGATCGCCCTGCAGGGTGATTTTTATTTGATCATCCAACTTTTCAAATCCAAGAATATCGGATGTGCAATGCAGAATTTTTATTTCATCGGTTAATTCCAAGCAAACAGGAGTTAGCAATGCGTAAAGAGGAGGCCAAAGCATTTTATCCTTTGCAAAGGGAATTGAAATGGCTTCGCCATTCTGGGGATGCGTGTAGGTTATTTTGCTAGTTTGTTCCTCGTTGTAGTAGTTCCCTACAAAAAGCATTGCGAAGTTGTTGTTGGTAAATCGCTGCTTTACAATTATATTGTCGTTACTTGAGGTTGCTTGCCTTAGTTTTGCCGATGATTTCTGAAGGATAGTTTCGTAAACCGGTTTGTGACCTTCGGTATCGAAGCCAATCCAGGTGCCAAGGTGAATTACGGTGCCTTTTCCAAGCTGTTTTGAAAATCCGCAAGGCGTACCTTTAATTGTTCGGGCAATTATCTCGGCTCCAGAAAGAGATTCTTCCGAGTAGATTATCTGTGGATTTGCACATTTGATATCTTTCAAATCGTAAATATCAACCAGTGGCGAATCGATTATTTCGCTTCCAACTGGATGCACCATAAGCGCATCGCGAATGATTGTGCAGGGTCTTTGGGACATTTCACGGTCGGGTAGGTTGGGGAATATCACAATATTTCCTCCTGCCTCAGCATAATCAACAATAACCAGTTGATCCCGAGCATTCATCTCATCGGTGCTGAAAGCCCAAACCTGCTTGTATTGCTCAATCTTATCAGCAGAAATTTTGCTAAGGTCAGCCATATCGTAATCGATATTTAGCACCTGTAGTGCCTTGAGTAATCCATCGAAATATGCCGAGCGGCGAATGGCTGCAGGTACAAATTGAAGATTGCTAGCACCCTCTTCGGGCCTTTCCAACTCAGTTGCGTAGTAGGGAGGGTAGAAGAGAACGCAAACCTCGGCCTTGCGCTTGGCATTGAGTATTATTTCCTCATTTGTGTCGATTATTTTACTCATCCTCTTTACCAATGGGAAAGCACTGCTCATTTTCCCATCGGCCGAAAGTGGTGTGAACCAATAAAAAGTATCGCCCGAATAGCCCTTACGGCTTGGGTTTTTCCCCTGCGAGAGCATGTAGTAGTTCCAACCCGTTAGGCCATTGGCTATGCTTGCCTTGTAGAAGAGCTCCATTTCACGTGGATTTGGCACAATATGGTACTCACGCGAACCACTCTGGAACTCGGCTGCAAATAGGGGCTTTTTGCCCTGCATTGCGAAGGTTATGTCGTTGATAATGCGATCGTCGTGTAGGTTTCGGTACGACTGGAACTCTGGAATATGATCGATTCCAAAAATAATTTCGCTCTTGTCATCGTACAAATCTTCGTACATGGTGATGTTGAGGGGGAAATCGTAGCCGTTACCATAAATCCAACCGGGCAGATTGTGGTAAAATGGGACATCAACGCCCCTTTCCCTAGCCATTTTGGTTAGCATTCGCAGGTAATCGCCGTAGTAGGTTCTCCAGAAGCAGTGCCACTCGAAATCGCGACCACGATCGCCTTTCGATGAGTAGGGGAGTCGGCCATCGGGGGGCAATTCAACATCATCAAAATGCTTGTAACTGGTTACCCAAAGTTTATTTACCTCATCGATGGTAGCGAATTTATTTTTCAAGAATGAGATGAATCGAATTTTAACATCCTGACTGTAATCTGCTTGATGCGCTAACCACGAGAAAACTCCAATCTCGTTGCAAATTTGCATCATTATCACCGGACCACCTGCCGATACTTGCCGCTTGGCAATAAACGGCATAATTTGATCGTACCAAAGGGCAACCTTATCGATAAAAATCTGATGAAAAAGATTTACCCCATCGCTCATCACCACTTGGCCCTTGCTGTTTCGCATCTTAACCTCATGGCCATGCTTATGTACAAACCAATCGGGTAGTCCAGCACCACGGAACTCGGCCAGAATAAATGGGCCGGGTTTTAGAATACAGGTAAGTCCAAGCGATTGGCATCTCTGTATCCAACCGTTTAGGTCGCGCTCTGGGCACGATGCTCCATCAAAATCGAATACTCCCTCAACCGATTCGTGCCAAGCCCAAGGTACGTAGGTGCTAATTGTTGATAGTCCAGCATCTTTGGCCGCTTCAAGATGCGTGTCCCAAAGTTCTCGCTTAATTCTGAAGTAGTGAATCTCACCGGAGTTGAGAAATACCTTTTTATTGTTGAGGTAGAAATTCTCGTCTTTTATGGTAAATGACATATAGGTGTTTTTAAATTGTTTTCCATTACAAAAAAACATTTGTCATTGCGAGGAGTCTCGTTATCTTTTTTGACGAGACGACGAAGCAATCTTCTAGTATTTAGTATTTAAAGATTGAGTCTACTCCGAGAAGTCTTTTATCCACAAATTACACAAATTCTCGCAAATACAAATACTAGACATACAGCTGTTTACCTGTTTTTTAAGATTTCACAAATTTCCGAAAACAAGTTTTCGGAGTGGACTCAAGATTGCTTCTCCCGACAAAAATCATCGTGATCGCAATGTCGTTAGGTTGTTTTGATATATTTACGAATAATCATATTTAACTCTTACTATCCCGTTCCACATTCCTTAACCTTATTAACTCCTTAATTTCGTGCGATCGTTTCTCGGTAAGCGAGTACTTTAGCACAAAAAATAATGAGAAGAGACAGAGTAAAAGCGGTAACCCAATCTCTACTATTCGCATCATCAAAAGCGTGTATGGTGTTTGCTTTTTTAATGGAACAATTTTACTCTCGATCTCGCTAAGTGTATTGTCAATGGTCCTTAGCGACTCCATAGCACTCATCCTTTTGAGCCGGTTATAAACCCACTGAATGTCTTCCAAAAGTTTGTCGTAATGCTCCCTGCTGTTCTTTGTTTCATCCGATTTTGTCTCCAGGTGCATCCAGAGTTCAAACGCATCTACCTTGGCTTTTTCCAGCTTTGTTTGAAGGGTTAACGAGATAACCTCTTTCTCAAGAATCTCAACCTTATCGGGATTAGGATTTGTTTCTATGCTGATTATCTTGCTGCTTAGTTTCTCAAGCTCATTAACCGTTGAATCGGTATTCGCAATTGCCCTAGCCAGAACGTTTCTCTTTTGACTTTGCGATTCGGTGAGATTTTCACCCGCTAGGTTTTCCCACTTTTTCGATTCTTTCCCCAGGTATGTCAAGTAGTTCTTCGATTCATTGAGAGCCTCAGCATGCTGATTGTTAACTCTTTTATACATATCGCTAGCAGTGAAGTTGAAAGTGCTATCACTTTGCAACGATTGAACCTTGCTGCGCATCTCCTTTACACTTCCCTGTATACCATCTACTTTCATTACCTGTGTTTGGTCGAACATGGTAAGCACAATAAGGGCTCCTGCAACAAAGCTGGCAAGTGCGGTACCCATTTTAATGAACCACCAGAACACGGAGTAGAAAGTTCCCTCGGTGCGAGTCCCGGTGTTCAGATCATCCTCATCGCAAATATCACCAACCATTGATGATCCAAGGGTGAAGAAGAATAGCATTCCTATTGATAACAGAATGGTCGGGATCACAATTAAATATGGGTACGAGGGGTTGTAGCATACAATTTTTGAAAGCTGAGCAAGCGACATAAGTAGGATGGCCAGAACAAGCGTGCTTCGTTTTCCTAGCTTTGGACTAATCCAGTTGAGCGGAAAAACTGCTAGCAACCCGGTGATAGCCCAAACTGTGCCGTTAATTCCCAAAAGATATGCGCCTGCAACCTTATCGCCCCCAAAAACATAAAAGATTGGGATGTACGACCCAAGCAGATTTACAAAGTTGAAACCCATGGCCAACGTAAAGATGGTGAGGGTTAGCATAATAAAGTTCCTGTTGCTGAAAGTGTGTTTCATATCACTCCAGAAAGGAGTTTTTTGCTGCTTGGCAACTCTAACAAATCCCGGCTCGCGGAGTTTGTATGTCCACCAGAACGAGAGTGGTATGAGAATACCTGCAACCATTAATGAAACGTAGCGCATTCCATCGGCCTCGTTGCCACCTGGCCCTTTAAAAATCTCCATGCTTGCCAGGGCAAATAGCCATGGAGTGCTCATGGCAAATAGGTTTCCCACAAAGCTCTTGGCGCTGAACAGTCGGGTTCGTTCATGGTAATCGGTGGTCATCTCCATGCCAAGTGCACCGTGAGGAATCTCGAAAATGGTGCAAGCAGTGTAGAAAAGGAGTAGCGTGAAAAGTATGTATGATAGTTGAAACCACTGAAAACCCGCCTCCGAGGGAAACCATAAACGAACCATATCGCCTTTGGGTATCCACCACATGGCAACAAAAAATACTGATACTAGAATTCCCCCAATTAGTAGAAATGGGCGACGACGGCCCCAACGTGTACGCGTGTTATCGGAAATATGGCCTATCAGAGGATCGGAAACGGCATCCCACAAACGAGGGATAATAAGTATAACCCCAAGCCAAAAAGCGTTTAGGCCTAGGCTTATATTTCCCATTAGTCCAACAAGTATCCCAGCAATATTAAAAAGCGCTATGGGTATTATCCCTCCAGCGCCGTAGGCAAATAGTTGGGTTAGCTGGATCTTATCCTCCGGTTTTGTTCTATGCTGCTCGGTCTGTTCCTTTGCTTTCATAATGGGGGATAAATTTGGTTAGTAGTATATCACAACCTTTGCCGGAAGTTCCTTCACCGCAATTTCATTCTTGCTGAAATCCTTACTCTCTTTCCCGTTGATTATTACTTTTGATGGCAGCTTAGAACCATTAAAATTCTTAATTCTAATGCCGTTATCAGGTAAATTCACCTTTCCGTTGATGGTAAAATGATATCTATTCTGATCCTTTTTAATTGAATATGATATCTCGCCATAGTATGTTGGCAGATTCTCTATCGACATTCCCTCATCAGCGTCAATCCAATCTTGATAAAGTGCTGCTGCCAAAACTAAGGTTTCGTCATACTCATTCTCGTATACAAACATCGAACGGATGGCGTTAATAAAGTCGCTGCCCACCCACGTGTGTGGCATATCGCCAATAAAGCGGGGAGTTCGGTAATCGTTCCATACCACTTCTGCCCAATGGTTCCAACCTTGCGGACGGCGATCGTCAAGAAAAAACTCAACGAGTTCATGCGCCCTTTCGGGTTGATCGAGAAAGATAAATGAGCCAATTAGTCGAACTTCATAGGGAGTGTAGTTTACCCACTCTCGTTGCCCGTCCCTTCTATCCTTAAAAAACTGGTAGTACTGGTTAAATGTGTTGTAAACCTGAGGCTTTGGCAGATTATTGTACTCGTTGCAGGGCGTAAGGGCAATGGTGGTTGAGGTGGCATCGAAATCGCCAAGTTCAACGCATCCTGGAATATAATCTATTCCCCTTGTTTTCATTGCCAGTTGCAACGAGTTATATAAATTCACTCTGAATGTATCTCTTACTTCTGAGATTCTTTCGTAGGCCTTTTTATCACCAAGAATTTTTTGAATTTCAGCGGCATCCTTCAAGCCCTTCATTATAAAAAAGTTATCCCAGTA
>DDWD01000050.1 GCA_002345825.1 Bacteroidales bacterium UBA2295 | reverse complement strand
GGCAAAGTGGGGTAGTAAGTTTTGGGCTTACGAATAATGTTGAGATGAAAGTATTAAGCGACAGGGACACCACATCAGGCACACGGAAAATTAAGCTGCTCGAGAGTTTTAACCTCAACACAGGGTATAACATGCTGGCCGACTCAATGCAATGGAGTCCGGTTTCGCTTACTGCCCGTACCACCCTTTTCGAAATGTTTAACATCAACTTATCAGGGACTCTCGATCCGTATGGTATTGATGAGCGGGGTAATAAGGTGAAAGAGTTTCAGTTTGACCTAAACCGTCAGATATTTAGGCTAACCAGCTTTAGAGCTGGGGTAAGCTTCTCGCTAAGCGGCGGCGAGGGAGGTGGATCGGGTGGTCATGGAGGCAGTCTCGATGCTCAAAGGGGAGATTTGCGGGGCGGTTTTAACGGTATGCCCCTGGGGAGCGATATGGACAACCCCCTGTTTGGCGAAAGCATAGGTACAGGTTACATCGATAGCGAATATGTTGACTTTGATGTCCCCTGGAACATTCGTTTGTACTACTCGTTCTCGTACTCAAAACAGCGGTTAGAGCCGGTTACTGCTCAAACCCTTTCATTCTCAGGTGATGTTAGCCTTACGCCCAAATGGAAGGTTGGATTCCGGTCGGGTTACGATTTCAAGGGGAAGAAGCTCACCACCACATCGCTCAACTTTTTTAGAGACCTGCATTGCTGGGAGATGAGCCTTTCGGTAATACCCCTTGGTTACCTCAGAAGCTTCAGCTTCAAGATCAACGTAAGGTCTGGGACCCTCCGTGACCTCAAACTTTCGCGACGTCAAAGCCATTACGATAGATAGTCTATTTCTTAAACCCCTGACAACTATTAGTATGAAGAAAATAATTAACACCGACAAGGCGCCTAAAGCAGTAGGTCCTTATAGCCAAGCCGTTGAAGCGGGTGGACTAGTATTCATCTCGGGCCAAATTCCGATTGTTCCCGAAACGGGAAAAATTATTGAAGGCGGCATTGCCGAGCAAACCGATCAGGTGCTGAAGAATATGGGTGCTATCCTCGCCGAGGCAGGGCTAGGCTACGAAAATGTTGTGAAAACAACCTGCCTACTAAACGACATGGACAACTTTGTACCCATGAACGAGGTTTATGCAAAGTACTTCACTGAGAAAATGCCTGCTCGCGCTGCTTACGGGGTTGTTAAGCTCCCCCTTGGTGTGCTTGTTGAGATTGAAGCAATTGCCGTTCGCTAGCGGTGGAAGCTATAACAAAAAAGCCTCGAAAAACTTCGAGGCTTTTTTATATAATCTAGCGGAAGCAATTACTCAGCAACAACTTCGAACTCAATGCTAACCTTCACCTCACGGTGTAGCTTAACCTCTGCAGTGTAAGAACCCACTTCTTTAATTTGCTCTTCCTTGATAAGGATGTTCTTTCTGTCAATCTCAAAGCCTTTCTCCTTTAGCGACTCGGCTATCTGAATGGTGTTTACAGAACCGAATATTTTGCCAGTTGTGCTAGTCTTGGCGCCAATGGTAAGCTTTAGCCCCTCAAGTTTTTGAGCGATAGCCTCAGCATCGGCCTTAACCTTAGCTTCTTTATGGGCTCTTTGGCGAATGTTCTCAGCAAGAACCTTCTTTGCGGACTCGGTAGCGGCGGTGGCTATGGCTTGGGGAATAAGATAATTCCGAGCATATCCATCTTTCACCATGATAATATCATCTTTGTGGCCTAATGAGGCTACGTCTTGTTTTAGTATAATTTCCATCGCGTTGTTCTCCTGAGTTTATTTCAACAAATCGGTTACAAATGGCAGCAACGCCAAATGGCGTGCCCTTTTCACTGCGGTGGCAACTTTACGCTGATACTTAAGCGAGGTTCCTGTAAGGCGGCGAGGAAGAATACGACCTTGCTCGTTTAGAAACTTCTTAAGAAATTCAGGATCCTTATAGTCAATGTACTTAATACCATTCTTCTTGAAACGGCAGTACTTCTTCTTCTTGATATCAACGGTAGGGGGTGTTAGATATCTAATTTCGCTCTGATTCTGTGCCATGTTTTACTCCTCCTTCTTTAGTTGTTCAACCTTTGATCTCTTCTTCTGGGCATACTCAATAGAATGCTTATCCATACGGAAGGTTAAGAAACGAATTACGCGCTCGTCGCGACGATACTGAACTTCTAACTTGTCGATCAGATCGCCTGGAGCCTTAAACTCGATGAGGTAGTAAAATCCTGTGGATTTTTTTTGAATGGGGTAGGCCAACTTCTTAAGTCCCCAGTTCTCTTCGTGTACAATCTCACCGCCATTGTCGGTGATGACACCTTTGAACTTGTCAACCGCTTCCTTCATCTGGGCCTCAGACAAAACGGGAGTAGCTATGAAAACGGTCTCGTACTGATTTAACATAGTTTAAACGATTTGGTTAATGTTTACAATTAGCCCGCAAAAGTACATCTTTTTCACTTTATTACAAATGTTTTTGATTTAATTTTTTTTGATCCTCCTTGAACTTTGCTATACTTGCCAATTGAGATCCAAAAAAGATTTTCTTCAATGAGTACAATTTCGAAATACGTATGCCAATGTAAGTCGGTAACCAAAGCTGAAGTTAAGTCTTGCATCACTAAAAGTGGGGCTAGGACACTACTCGATGTTCAAAACTTAACAAAAGCCTCAACTGGATGCGGACGCTGTAAGCCGTACGTGATGAAAATAGCGGAAGATGAGCTCAATAAAATCAAACGGAAGGGAATACAGCTTACGTTAGATTTTTAGCTAATGTTTATGCACCACATCGAGAAAGGTACGTATATCATTAACCTTTTCTTTAGTGCCTAACTTTTGATATGAAATCAACAAGCTGCCTAGTAGCTGGGATACGGCATTACTATTGGTGCATGGCAAAAAATACTCCTCCTTTGGCGGAATATCGTTTTGAGCAAGAAATTGCTCAATATCTTTTCGCCCAAGCACAGATCCTTGGTTAAATGGGTTAACATAAAAAAGGACCGATTGCTCCACTTCTCCCCCACTCCCAGTATGGCCATACCTGTTTTTATAAGCAACCAAAAAGTTGCGCGGAAGGCTTACTGGGTAAATTGGTAAACCCAATCGCTGCGAAATGAGGGAATAAAATATTGAGATGAGTACAGGTCCCCCTTTCTTAGTTTCTATTAGCTGGTTAATGAAATGATTTTGGGGTGCAAAAAAATTATCGGCATTCCCAGAAAAGCCGCACGAGCCAAAGAGTATATGATTTAAAACCTTAACCTTTTCGAGTGCTGTTAAGCTCTCGTTAAGTTCCATCCACACTTTTTGCTTAAGCTTGTTGATGTAGCTATCAATCACCTCATACTCAATATCAGGGTACTGATATTGGGCTACACACACAATTCCGGTTAGTAAATCGTTGCAGCCAGTGGCCACCCAATCTATCAGGCTACTCTTGGTATTATTGAACTGGATTTTATGAAGTATATCCTCTACACGGCTTTGCAGAATTTCACTACTGGATACTTCCCAGGCTTTCTCCAAAAGTGGCACCAGGGGCACCCCTTCGCCCACCAGCTTGCTGGAAATGGTTTTATACACCTCCTGATCAGGATCCTCAAGGAGAGATACAAGAGCAGCAAACTCATTGGGTCTCATTCACTAAAAATATTACTTGGATAATCGAATTAGGGTTTGCTCGATAAGGCGCTTTATATGTGGCTTGTAGTCAGACGATGCGGTCTTGTTCACCCGATTGGCAATAATTGCACACATCGTAATTGATTTGTGCCCTAGTAATAGCGATAATCCATTGATAGCGGAACTCTCCATCTCAAAATTAGTTACCTTCTGTCCGTTAAAATCGAAGGTCTCTATGCTATGGTTAAGACTGCTATCGGCTAATGGCAAACGGAGCACACGGCCTTGTGGCCCATAGAACCCCGGAGCGGAAATAGTTATTCCAACCCTGGCCATATCCTTAAACATGTTAACCAGCTCGGTATTTGAATGCACAAAGTATGGTTTAGCGCAAAGAGCATTCCAGCTGGTGTGCTTTATAAAAGCTTCCTCCATAACCAAATCACTAACCTGATTTCGTCCTTTGTAAAAGTTAAGTAGGCCATCGAAACCTATGGCGGTACCTGTAATGATAAAGCTATCTACATCAATGTCGGGCTGTAGGGCACCAGATGTTCCTAGCCTAACCAGTGTTAGCTGCTTCTTCTCAGCTTTTTCTTGCCGAGTTTGCAAATCGATATTTACCAGAGCATCCAGCTCGTTAACAACAATATCAATATTATCGGTTCCAATCCCAGTGGACACAACGCTCAATCGTTTATCGTTGTAGTAACCGGTAACTGTCTTAAATTCTCTGTTTGTAACGCTGAACTCTATCTTGCTAAAAAAAGAGGAAACCGTATCTACTCTCCCAGGATCGCCAACCAGGATTACATTATCGGCAATATCTTGTGGGCGTAAATGCAAATGGAATATACTTCCGTTTGGGTTGATTATCAACTCTGATGGTTCAATAATTCTCATAATTTGCTTCAGTTTTAACACTGCTAAAGTAAATAAATTTCGGTAACAACAAATTTTAGAAGATTATTTTTAACCAGTTAGAAAACTTCTATAACCTCATTATCGGCAGTTTATGTGCAACGAGATAAGTTGCGCTAGCGAACCACTATTCCAATCAAATATCATATCTTTGTATGATTAAGTCACAGAAATTATTCGAACCCAAAAAAACAATATTGCAATGAAACAAAAAAAACAAGTTGTCATTATCGTTGGAGTTATTGCCGTTATCTTACTACTCCTTTTCAGCAGCCGCATGTTCTACATTATTCAGCCCGGTGAAAGAGCAATTACTTTTAGACCCTTTACCAGTGGACTCGACAAGGAGGACATTAAAATCCCAGGATTCCATATTGTAGCCCCTTGGAACGATCTCCACGTATACGATGTGAAAGAGCAAAAGGCCGAAGAAACTATGGATGTTCTTGATAAAAGTGGTCTTAAGGTAATTATTGATGTATCGGTTAGGTTTAACCCTATTTACGATAAGATTGGTTATCTGCATGAAGTATTTGGCAAGTTTTATGTCAATCAGCTAGTAATTCCTGAGGTTCGCTCATCGGTTCGGCAAGTTGCTGGACGATACACAGCCGAAGAGATTTACTCGACCAAACGCAGCGAGGTGGAGCAAACCATTATTGAAGAAACAAATAGAATTTTAAGCAGCAACTATATTGATATGAGAGCGCTGCTTATTCGGAGTATAAATCTGCCTACCCAAATTCAACAGGCCATTGAGAGCAAGCTAACTCAAGAGCAGGAATTCCTTGCTTATCAGTTTAAGCTTGAAAGAGAAAAAAGCGAGGCTGAGCGTAGGCGTATTGCAGCCGAAGGAGAATCGCGTGCTAACGAGATTATTAACAACAGTTTAACAACGAACCTTCTTAAAATGAGGGGTATTGAAGCTACTGCAGCGCTAGCTAACTCACCTAACACTAAGGTTATTGTTGTGGGTAGTGGTAAAGATGGGCTACCTATTATACTAGGCGGGAACTAAACTGATTTTTTCTATGATTCAAAGGATTCAAACCGTATTTTTAATTATCGCAACCATCTTACTGGCATTTGTCGTTTTTATGCCCGTTGCACAGATTATTGGTACTGCTGATGATGCAGTTTATGAGTTGGGCTTTAAGGGTTTGATAGGAACAGATGGCACCTTCCCTGAGTTTAGCTCAATCCCCATGTCAATTCTTATAGCATTAAGCGTGGGGCTATGCATAATTTCCATTTTCTTGTTTAAAAAAAGGATGTTGCAAATAAGGCTATGCGTAGTAAATATCGTTTTACTGCTAGGGCTTGAGGGGCTAATGTTTTACTACGTTAGAGCAGCCCAATCGGCTATTGACGGTACAGCCTCTTTCACCCTTATTTTTATTTTCCCCCTAATAGCCGCTATATTGGTTTACCTTGCTCTAAGGGCAATTGCCCGCGACGAGGCACTAGTTCGCAGCCTCGACAGGTTGAGATAATTCTATTCACAAAGAAAAACCCGAGCTAAGCTCGGGTTTTTCTTTTTAAGCCTACAGGTAAACCATATGTTCCTGATCGGTTATCTTTTCGCAGTAATAACACTTCAGGGCAACTGTTTGCTTATCAACAACATTAAACTTCGCCTTAACAGCCTCTACGTTAGTAATACATTTGGGATTTACGCATTTTACAATGCCCGTTATGCTATCGGGAACCTCCACAACCTGTTTCTCTACCACATTGTAATCCCTAATGATGTTTAGCTTGGCATGGGGAGCTACAAGAGCAATACGGTTAATCTCATCGCGCTCAAAAAACTTGTTGGCTATCTTAATAATGGCCTTTCGGCCAAGTCTTTGGCTTTCCATATTGGTGCCAAAAGTTATAAGATTATCAATCTTTTCGAGGCCAAGAATTGAAATAACCTTAAAAAGATTTTGTGCTGGGATATGATCGATTACTGTACCATTCTCTATTGCGCTTACGCTTAATTTTATCTCTTTCATTGCTTGCAGTTTTTATTATGATTTTTATAAACCAAGAATTTGCGCCATAATAGCCATACGGGTGTAAACTCCGTTAAGGGCTTGAGGGAAATAGTATGCCTTAGGATTCGAGTCCACATCGGGATTAATCTCGTTTACCCTTGGTAGGGGGTGTAGCACACGCATTGTGGGCTTGGTATTCTCAAGCATCTTATTTCTGAGCACGTATACGTTTTTCACCTTTTCATATTCCAACGGATCGGAAAAGCGTTCACGCTGAACACGGGTCATGTAGATAATATCTGCCTTATCCAGGTTCTCATTCAAATCGGTTTGTTCAAAATACTTAAGTCCCTGGCTATCCAGATACATCTTGTACTCGTTGGGCATTTGCAGCTCCTTGGGCGAAACAAAGGTGAAGGTTGCCCCAAACTGGCTCATGGCCATAAGTAACGAGTGTACTGTTCGTCCGTACTTCAGGTCGCCTACCAAAAAGATGTTAAGATCCTGCAGCGTTCCCTGAGTTTTGCGAATTGAGAACAAGTCGAGAAGTGTTTGGGTGGGATGCTGATTGGCGCCATCGCCAGCATTGATGATTGGCACTGGTGACACCTCGCTGGCGTAGCGAGCACTCCCCTCGATGGGGTGACGCATAACGATTAGGTCGGAATAGTTGGCTACGGTCAGAATGGTATCCTTAAGGCTTTCGCCTTTCGACACGGAGGTATTGGCCGCCTCGGAGAAACCAATTACACGACCACCCAAGCGGCTAACTGCACTTTCGAAACTTAATCGGGTTCGGGTTGAAGGCTCAAAGAAAAGGGTGGCAACCACTGTTTTGCTCAGAATATCCTGAATAGGATTCTTCTCAAACTCCTCCGCTAAATCGAGAATTTTAATGATCTCATCCTTGCTAAGGTCGTTAATTGCAACCAAGCTTTTGTTTTTCATCGTAGTTCAAGTTTAAGTTATTGTGTAAGGTTAAAAAAATATCAAAAAAAAGCCTCGTTACAAAACGAGGCAAAAAGGCTAATCGGTTTTTAAGTACTCTGCAACAGCGGAGTCAATCTTATCAATCTTATCTAATACCTGCGACAATTTGGTCTGCCGTATGCCCAGGGTAACAGCACAGCTGGAATCGAATTGCTGGTCGATCACAGGCAGATCCTCTTCCTTAATCAACCGCATCACCTCATTTGTTGCCGGGTATGCAAATGTTACTTTGTAAATATCGTTAACGGTTCGCTCAATAATCTCGTTTGCATCCAGCGCTTCGGCCGCAGCAGTTTTGTATGCATTGATAAGCCCCGATACACCGAGCTTTGTACCTCCAAAGTAGCGAATAACTACCACTAAAGTATTGGTAAGTTCGCGGCTTAAGATTTGTCCGTGGATAGGTTTCCCCGCAGTACTTGAGGGTTCACCATCGTCGTTTGCACGCCAATTCTCGCCATTGTAACCCATTACGTATGCATAGCAGTGGTGTCGGGCATCATGATACTGCTTGCGCAAATCGGAAAGAATATCCTTTACATCCTCCTCCAATAGCACAGGGTAGGCTAGGGCGATGAATTTACTACCCTTCTCCTTGTAGAGCCCCTGCGATTGCATCGCAATGGTTTTATATGTATCCTTTATCTCCATATATTAGCTCAAAGCCAACAGGGCAATTGAAACGCCCGTTAATGCTATGCCCACCCAATTAATTCGGGTAGGGCGTTCGTTATACGCCAAAAAACCAATGATTACGCTTAGCGCAACTATTCCGATATTATTAATTCCGAAAATAACCGACCCCATTGCCTGTTGCCCAGTATCAATATCTATATGATTTAGGGCAAGTAGAAGAAAATAGATAGAGCCAAAATTTGCAATTCCCAATAGGGCACCGAGCACCCAAGTTTTAAATCTTGTAATACTTTTTAGGGCGGGTTTATTAAAAGGTAAAATTACTAAACCTATTAGTAGCGCATTACCAAATACGATGGTGGAAAATGTGGAGGCCAACTCGCCATTGATGTACTCCGATTGGGCAAACTTCACAAACGAATCGACCACACCCATACCAATGAAAAGAAATGCTGGTAAAAATATGGCTCGGGGGTCTATTACCTTATTATTCTTTTTGTACACGGTAAGAAAGACCGACACTAGCGCCAGTATGATTCCCATCATCTTTAGCATTGATATTGAATCGTTGGCATCGTACCAAATAGAAAAGGCAATGGGAAAAACCACCGACATTTTAACAGCAACTGTAGTTACAGCAACACCTGCTTTTTGTGTGCTTTTTGCAATAACGTAGAACATTACAATGAACATAGCCCCAACCAACAAGGCCACAGGCATCCATTTTTGCAATAAAACATCGAGGGTGAAGGGGTTGCTAGCGCTCAAAAAAAAACCTGCGAGGCAGGCTACTAAATAGTTGATTACAATGGCACTAAAGGTGAAAACCCGGTATCGATCAACTAGCTTAAATACAACGTAAATTGCTGCAGAGGATAGAATGCTAAGTACTAAAAATATCATTCCTTAAAGTTTGGGTAAAATTAGTGTATTTTTTTTTCTTTACAATCAAAAAAAAGTGGTTGTGGAACCAGATGTTCAGAAAAAGTTATCAACATTACATGTTGATCTGGAGAGCTGGAGAATTCGCAAATGATATTTTTTGGAAATGCATTAATCTTTAGGCCTTAACTTGCAATGCATTTCATTAATTTGATAAATTTGTACCATTAGACTTATGTATCATAACATACAAATTAAACACAAACCCTTCTCGTGATTCGTAAAACAATTAGCCTTCTATTTGCTGTTTCAATCTCGGTTCTATGCTTTGGCATGAGTAAGCATTCCCACAGCCCGCTATACTATTTGATTAATTACAGGGTACTCCAAAATATGGAGCCAACCGAGAGTTCAATCCAAATAATCGAAAAGGAAATTTCACTGGCCGAGAAAAACAGGGATGTAAATAGGCTTTACTGTGCACAGCTGAGCAAAGGCCGACACCATATCCAAACCAACCAACTGGACGATGCACTAATATCTCTAAACTTAGCCTACCTGCATGCCCTAGAGCTCAAAACTGAGCACCAAATGCTTGAGGCAATTACCTTGCTTTCAAAGGTTCATCTGGTTAAAGATTTAAGAATTGAATCGTTAGAATATCTGCATAAAGGGTATTCCATTAGCGAGCAGCTAAAGGATACAGTAATCATAGGATGGTACCTGCCAGTAATTGTCCAAACAGAGCTGGAGACCGGCAATATTGGTCGCGCAATGGAATTTGGGCTAAAAGCCACTAATTTTTTTCAGCAAACTAACGATACCATAAAGCTAATTCATTCTCTCCTTCAGCTAAGTGCTATTCACAACCAGCTGGGAAATTTACTGTCATCGCAAAAGTGCATCGACCATAGCAAAGCATTATTGAGATTATACAAAGATGATGTTTCCGACTATGCCAAGGCACAGGTCTGTATATCACAGGCACATCTATACATCCTGGAGCAAAAACTGGAGCAGGCCAAATCGCTTTGCTACGAGGCAATAGGCATTTTTGGGCACTCATACCTAATTGAAACCTTAAGGGTTAAATCGGTTATTAGTGAAATACTTGCTCAGCAAAAGCGATATGACGAGAGCGAAACCCTCCTTGAAAAAACTATTGAACAGCAAGGCAGCATCGGTGACCATACTGGCCAGGCATATAGCTATCTTCGAATGGCAAATCTTCAAAAAGCAAAGAGGAGATATCACAATTCAATAGATAGTTACAAACTTAGCCTCAGCTATGCCGTTAATGCTGGCCTTACAGAGGTTATACGTCAGGCTTTCAAAGGCATATCACAGGTAAATAACCTCGTTGGTGGTATAAATGATGCCTACACTAACCTAAATCATTATACCCGAATTACCGACAGCCTATTCAATGCCCAAAAAATTAGCGAGGCAAACAAGCTTGAGGAGAATGCTACGCACCAACAACACTTAGATGAGCTGCAGGCCAAGAATATTGAGCTAGCTCGAAGTCAAGAACAAATAAATCAGCAAAAGAAAAACCAAACTCTCTTGGTAATAATTATTGGACTATTTGTGGCCGTTATTGTTATTGCCATCAGAGAGTCTAATCACAAAAAGAAAGCGAATGAATTATTGGTAATCCAGAAAACAGAAGTTGAAAGGCAAAAAAAACAATCCGATAAAAAAACGAGAAACTTTACAGAGAGCCTAAACTACGCCAAGCGGATGCAAAAGGCAATACTAATGAGCTCGCACTCGCTTCAGCATCTTTTCCCGGAATCGACTACCATCCTTATACCTAAGGACATTGTTAGCGGCGATTTCTACTGGGTGCAAGAGAAAAACGATAGAATTTTATTCGCTTTAGCCGATTGTACTGGGCATGGCGTACCTGGTGCCTTAATGAGTGTGATTGGCACATTTAGTCTAAACAAGGTAGTAAACGAGCAGAACATTAGCAGCCCTGGCGAAATCCTGCACCATGTCAATCTTCTTTTTGAAGATCATCTAAAGCAACGCGACCCCAACGAAATATTCGATGGGATGGATATTGCGTTGTGCTGCTATAACCCCAAGTCGAGCGAACTAAAATTCTCTGGAGCCAACCTCCCGCTATACATTTGCAGGGCCAATGAACAGCCACAACCCACAAGTACAATCATTTCCAAAGGCAAAACACACTCGTTATACTATGTTAAGCCGACAAAACAGCCCATTGGATCGTTTTACGAAAATAAAAACTTTAAAACCCACAGCATAAACCTTATAACGGGAGATACGGTTTACCTTTTTACGGATGGTTTTTCCGATCAATTTGGTGGCCCCGAAGGGCGCAAATTTAAATCGTTGCAGCTATACCGACTATTACTCGGTCAAACTGATCTTAACCTTAATGAGCAGAAATTAAATCTCGAACAAACATTTGCCAACTGGAAAGGTTCCCTAACTCAGGTCGACGATGTAAGCTTGCTCGGAATAAAAATCTAAGCAGAATTTTAAAACCGCCTATTTAAAACCAGGAGGTAATCAACCATTAGGAGGAATATTAGGAAGAAATCTGCCTCTTGCCAACCTGCAGCGTTAAGCACAATGGTAATAATCATAATCACCATAACGATAAGCCTATAGAAGTGAACCGATGATTTTTCGCTATTTCGCTGTCGGAAAGTCGAGACCAAACGATAAATCAAAAATGGGGCAAATGCCAAGTAAAACAAAACGGTTCCTGTAGCGTAAGCAAAAATTCGAATAAGCCCAGTAGCCACCACTAAACCGGCTGTATACTCAATAACTTTCCGTTCCGATATTTTTTTCTTCTCCATATTCATTTTTGATGGGCACAAAATTATATGGAATTACCCGAACAAACTAGTATCTGCAGAACTAGAATAAAATATTTTTGATTTCTTAAAATTGCCTTATATTTGCACCGGTGTTTAAACACCCATCCCTTGCAAAAGGTTTGTTTATAAAGAAGAGCGGAGAGAACAGGCTCATTGATGCTCTAGCAACCCTCAACCCATCTGTTGAAAAGGTGCTAAAACCTGCCCGAAAGGGAGTTATAAATTAAAAACCAGAAAATGAAAATACACATCTTCACACATTCCCTTTACACCCTGTCCAATGCTGGGCTAACTATCTCGTATATCCAACATCGGTTTTCATTCCTATGTAGCAGTCAGAAAGGGTCCGCATGCTCCATGCGCTGCCAGCGCAGCTGGTAACCCTTTTGCCCCTTACTAATCACATTTAGTGGGTTTATCTCTATGCAGTCCAAGGGGTTGCAGGGGGCAACATATACATCCATCATTCTAAATTACACTTTCTACATTTTTTCATTCTACATTATACACTTATCATTAAAAAGATGAGCACACAACAATATAAACACTACGAAACCCTGCAAATACACGCAGGTTACAATACCGACCCCACTACCCTATCGCAAACCGTTCCGCTAAACCTAACCACAGCTTATAGGTTTAACGACAGTGCGCATGCGCAACGACTTTTTGCGCTGGAAGAGCAAGGCAACATATACAGCCGCCTAACCAACCCCACCACAGAGGTGCTGGAGAAAAGAATTACTGCGCTCGAGAATGGGCTAGCATCGCTGGTGGTATCGTCGGGTCATGCAGCACAACTAATTGCCATCACCACCATACTTTCGCAAGGCGATTCGTTGGTGGCTTCGCCATACCTTTACGGTGGCACTTTTAACCAGCTAAAGGTTTACCTTAAAAACTTTGGCATAACTACTCGCTTTGCCAAAAGTGATAAGGCAGGCGACTTGGAGGCACAAATAGACGAAACCACTAAAGCCATTTATGTAGAGACTATTGGCAACCCAGGTTTTTCGGTACCCGATTTTGATTCGCTAAGCAAGCTAAGCAACAAGTACCAAATACCGCTAATTGTTGACAATACCTTTGCAGCAGCTGGATTTCTATGCAAACCCATTGAGCACGACGCACACATTGTGGTTCAATCGGCCACC
Organism: Bacteroidales bacterium UBA2295; assembly: GCA_002345825.1. Classification (GTDB taxonomy): domain Bacteria; phylum Bacteroidota; class Bacteroidia; order Bacteroidales; family Tenuifilaceae; genus Perlabentimonas. Next base: position 14,799 of record DDWD01000050.1, on the reverse strand, counting down.
AAATGGATTAATGGCCATGGTACCGCGCTGGGCGGAGTGATAACCGATTCGGGTAACTTCAACTGGCAAAACGGGAAGTTCCCATTGCTAGCAGAACCATCACCCGGCTACCATGGATTAAGATACACCGAGTCATTTGGCAATGCTGCCTTTATTGCCCGCGCTCGTTGTGAGGGCTTACGCGATCTTGGCCCCTGTATTAGCCCATTTAATTCTTTTTTGATGATTCAGGGACTTGAAACGCTATCACTCCGTGCCGAGCGACAATGTCAAAACGCTATGAAACTGGCAAAATGGTTAAAAAATCATCCTAAAGTAAAACGTGTAAACTACTTAGGTTTGACTGAGCATCCATCGCACGCTTTAGCAAAAAAATATCTAAAGAATGGATTTGGAAGTATGCTAACTTTTGAAATTGTCGGCAACCTTGAGTCAACCTCTCGGGTAGTTGATAGTCTAAACCTTATTAGCCACGTGGCCAACGTTGGCGATTTGCGCACGCTTATAATTCAACCCGCAAGAACCACACACCAGCAGCTAAATGCGCAGGAACAAGCAGCAGCAGGTGTAACCCCTAGCCTACTTAGGGTATCGGTGGGTATTGAGCATATTGATGATATTATTGATGATTTTGAAAATGCATTTGGTAGCATAAAATAATAAAAATAGAGAACACGGAGACACTGAGGCACAGAGATATATTTTAACTATGAACAATAAATCCAATTAATGCTTGAAATATTTTAATTGTTCGAAAACAACTCAAACACTCTGTGTCTCTGCGACTCTGTGTTAATTAAAGACAACTCAAATGATAAAGAAAACCTACACCCATAAAGGAATATTCACTCTCGAATTGGGAGAAGTCCTGCACGACATTGAAGTAGCCTACCACCTATCCGAGGAGACAATTGATAGAACAAAACCTGTGATATGGATTTGTCATGCCCTCACTGCCAATTCCGACGCTGAAGATTGGTGGCCCGGAATGGTTGGCAAGGGTAAACTATTCGACCCCGATAAGTACACGCTGGTATGTGCAAACATTTTAGCTAGCTGTTACGGAACCACAGGTGCATTAAGCATTAACCCTACAACTGGCAAACAATGGCTAAACAATTTTCCGCAAGTTACCGTTCGCGATTGGGCAAACGCACATGAACTGCTCAGAGAGCATCTGAGTATTGAAAAGATACACCTTATTGCCGGTGGCTCCATTGGCGGATTTCAAAGTATGGAGTGGGCCATTATGCATCCCCATAGGTTTGAGCATATGATGCTGGTAGCCACCAGCTATATGCAAACAGCCTGGGCCAATGCCATTAACGAAACCCAACGTATGGCCATAGAGGCCGATGCGACCTATTTCAATGGCACCCCAAACGGTGGCAAGGCAGGATTAGCCGCAGCACGCGGCTTGGGACTGCTTAGCTACCGTGGTTACGAGGCATACAACCAAACCCAAAGCGAAAAGGACAACGAGCAGGTTAAGAACTTTAGGGCATCGAGCTACCAGAGGTATCAAGGCAAAAAGTTGGTAGATAGATTTAACGCTCACTGCTACTACGCCATAACCCAAGGGCAAGATACCCATAATGTGGCACGTGGCCGAGGGAGCTTCGAAGAGGCCTTTGCTAAAGTAACCGCCAAAACGCTTTGCGTTGGAATTTCAACCGATATACTATTCCCACCAATTGAGCAGAAACGATTGGCGGAGTTCATCCCCAACGCTACATATGTCGAGATTGAATCTGACTTTGGGCACGATGGATTTCTGATTGAAAGCGATCAGCTGAGTGAGCTAATTACTAATGAACTATTAAACCCTAACTCGCCAAATCGCTAAGAAAAATTTAGTGTATTCGCGACTTTGCGTTAAAAAACAAAAAGAAATGACAACAAGTACAAAACAAACCATAGGACTTTTCGGATTTGGCATAGTAGGCGAAGGCCTGTACAACGTGCTTCAAAAGAGTCCGGCTACTAAAGCACAAATAAAATCTATTTGCATTAAAGACCTTGAAAAAAAACGTTCCATTCCTAAAGAAACATTTTGCACAGACTATAACACTATCCTAAACGACCCAGAAGTAAATCTTGTGGTCGAACTAATTAGCGATGCCGAAGAGGCCTACAAAATCGTAAAAACAGCATTACTGTCGGGCAAAAGCGTGGTATCGGGTAATAAAAAGATGTTGGCACACCATCTCGAAGAGCTTATTAATATACAAAACGAGAACGGTGTTGCCCTACTTTACGACGCTTCGGCCTGCGGTAGTATTCCCGTTATCCGAAACTTGGAAGAGTACTACGATAACGACCTGTTAGTTAGCATTACAGGAATACTCAACGGCTCGTCTAACTTCATCCTCTCAAAAATATTTAACGAGAACAGCACATACCAGCAAGCATTAAGTAAAGCGCAAGAACTAGGTTTTGCCGAGGCCGATCCAACGCTAGATATTAGCGGCCAAGACTCGCTAAACAAACTAGTAATATTGGCCACCCATGGCTTTGGAACCATTGTTAGTCCCGAAAAAGTTTTTACCTTGGGCATCGATAAACTTAACAGTTTCGACATACAATTTGCCAAGGAAAAAGGGTTTAAAGTTAAACTTATTGCACAGGCTACCAAGGTAAAACACAATGCTTTTAGCCTGTTGGTAATGCCCAAACTGGTTAATGCCAACGATTATATATACAACGTTGAGGACGAATATAATGGCGTAGTAATACAGGGCGAGTTTTATGAGAAACAGTTTATGTTTGGCAAGGGGGCAGGCGGGTTTCCAACGGGCAGCGCAGTGCTCTCTGACATTACCGCTCGTATGCACGGTTACAAATACGAGTACAAGAAGCGAAAATATTTCAACACGCCAGCATTCACCAACGATGTGCTCATTAAAATCTACCTGAGGTACAAAAACGTGATAGATTTTGAGCATTTTGATTTTGAGAGCATCGACGAGAAGTACACAAGCAAAGTGTACAACTACGTTGTTGGCACTATCAACCTAAAAAACCTGCATAAGGTACAGAAGCTTATATCGAAGTTGGATGTGTTTGTGGCGTTTTTAGACGTTCCCGAGAAAGTATAAAACAGTTGTCAGTTACTAATAGTATTCAACTGACAATTGACAACCAATCTCGTCATCCAGCCAAAGAACAGCTTTATTACGAGACAGGCAACTGACAACTAACAACTGACAACAAGATGAACAAAAACCAAATAACAGAACTTGTCTCTCAGCGCATCCTAATCCTCGATGGGGCAATGGGCACACAGCTGCAACAATTTAGGTTAACCGAGGATGATTTTAGGGGCATCCAATTTGCCAATCATCCTAAAAACCTAAAGGGCAACAACGATATCCTATCGCTTACCCGCCCCGATGTGGTTGAGGAGATTCACCATGCCTACCTTGAGGCAGGTGCCGATATTATTGAAACCAATACATTTAATGCCACATCAATAGCTCAAAGCGACTACGGAACAGAGCATCTGGTACTTGAAATTAATCGCACAGCAGCCCAAATTGCCCGTAAAGCTGCCGATGAGTTTACATCAGCAAACCCCAATAAGCCAAGGTTAGTTGCAGGTTCTATGGGGCCAACAAACCGCACGGCATCCATTTCGCCCGATGTGAACAACCCAGCTTACCGAGCGGTAACATTCGACACACTTGCCCATGCCTACAAAGAACAGGCGCTTGGGCTAATAGAAGGCGGTGTTGATATCCTACTGGTTGAAACCATTTTCGATACGCTTAACGCCAAAGCGGCACTCTTTGCCATTGAGCAAGCAGCAAGCAAGAAAAATATTGATATTCCCGTAATGATATCGGGCACTATTACCGATGCCAGTGGGCGCACCCTAACGGGGCAAACCCTGCGGGCATTTATCGAGTCGGTTAGCCATTACCCACTATTTAGCATTGGGCTAAACTGCGCTATGGGCGCAGAGCAGCTAATACCATATATTGAGGAGTTAGCAGCAAACACCGAGTTCTTGGTAAGCGCTCACCCCAACGCTGGGCTACCCAACGAGCTGGGCGAGTACGACCAATCGGCTCGCGAAATGGCCAACCTAATTGAACGAATGCTCGACAAGGGTCTGATAAATATTGTTGGAGGATGCTGTGGCACATCGCCCGAGCACATTAAGCACATTGCTAGGGCAGTAGAGGGCTACCAACCCCGAACAGCATCTCAACTACCCAGGTACACTCGGCTTAGCGGTTTGGAGTTACTCGAAATTCGACCCGACACCAACTTTGTAAACATCGGCGAGCGCACCAATGTAGCAGGTTCTCGAAAATTTGCAAGGCTAATAGCCGAAAATAAATACGAGGAAGCCATTGCCGTAGCACGTCAGCAGGTAGATGGTGGTGCACAGGTTATAGATATTTGTATGGACGATGCCATTATTGATGGCGAACAGGCAATGGTAACCTTTTTAAACTATCTTGCCTCCGAGCCCGATATTTGCAAAGTACCATTTATGATCGACTCATCACGATTTAGCATAATTGAGGCAGGGCTAAAATGTGTTCAGGGTAAGAGTATTGTAAACTCCATAAGCCTTAAAGAGGGCGAAGAGAAGTTTGTTGAACAAGCCAGAATAATTAAAAGCTTTGGCGCTGCCATGGTGGTTATGCTTTTTGATGAAAAAGGACAGGCCGACAACACTGAGCGCAGAATAGAAATTGCCCAACGTAGCTACAAAGTTCTTACCCAAAAAGTTGGTGTAAATCCTTGCGACATAATTATCGACCCCAATGTGCTAGCGGTAGGAACGGGAATGAAAGAGCATGCCAACTATGCAGTTAGCTTTATTGAATCGACCAAATGGATTAGAGAGAACCTACCTTACGTTAAGATTAGCGGTGGCGTTAGCAACCTATCGTTTGCATTTAGGGGTAACAATACGGTTCGCGAGGCCATTCACTCCGTTTTTCTTTATCACGCTATAAAGGCCGGTATGGATATGGCCATTGTAAACCCATCGCAGCTGCAGGTTTACACCGAGATTGAGCCCAAACTACTTGAACTAACTGAAGATTTGGTGCTAAACCGAAGGGCCGATGCAACAGAAAGACTTTTAAACTACGCCCAAAACATAAAAGACGATAAAACCGACACCAGCAAGACCCTTGAATGGCGAAGCTGGCCCGTTGCCAAACGCTTGGAACACGCGCTGGTTAAAGGCATCACAGAATTTATTAATGATGATGTAAACGATGCGCTACAAACATACAGTTCGGCTCTTCAAATAATTGAAGAACCGCTGATGGATGGTATGAAAACTGTTGGTGAACTATTTGGCTCGGGCCGTATGTTCCTGCCGCAGGTTGTAAAAAGCGCCAGGGTAATGAAAATGGCAGTGGGCATTCTCGAACCCATAATGGAACAGGAAAAGCAGTCCGTTTCGCGCGGCAAAATACTACTAGCCACTGTTAAAGGCGATGTTCACGACATTGGGAAAAACATTGTAAGTGTGGTGCTGGCATGCAACGGATTCGAAATAATTGACCTTGGTGTTATGGTTCCTTGCGAAAAAATTATTGAAGCAGCCATCGCCCACAAGGTAGATATTGTTGGACTTAGCGGGCTTATCACCCCATCGCTCGACGAGATGACCCACATAGCATCCGAAATGGAGCAAAACCAAATGCAAATCCCCCTAATGGTAGGCGGAGCAACAACATCGAAATTGCATACGGCGCTAAAAATCAACAATAAATACAGCGGCGGAGTGGTTCACATTAAGGATGCCTCGCAGGCAAGCGAGGTAGCCGTTAAGTTACTATCGCCAAAACACAAAGCCGACTTTTTAGAGCAAATTAGCAACGAGTACAATCAAGCCATAGCAAAGCATACAGCAAAATCAACAACACTTATTTCGCTTGCCAATGCTCGTAATAATAGCTTAGAGCACGATGGCAAACAATATCAACCTAAAGAGCCTAAGTTTTTGGGTGTAAAAACTTTCAGCAGCTACTCGCTTACTGAGCTAAGGGAATATATCGACTGGACGTTCTTTTTCCACTCATGGGAACTTAAAGGAAAATATCCGCAAATACTTACCGAGGCAGTTAAGGGAACTGAGGCCACAAAGCTATTTAACGATGCCAATGCGCTGCTCGACAAAATTATTGCACAAAAATTACTTACTGCCAATGGAGTTATAGCCATTGTTCCAGCAGCATCGCAAGGCGATGATATTTTGATTTACGAAGATGAGTCGAGAAAAAAAGTTCAGCACATTCTGCCTCAGCTTAGAAATCAAGAGCCTAAGGCCGATGGAGAACCAAACCTTTGCCTTGCTGATTATTTGGCACCTAACAATTCCGAAACTCCCGATTGGGTTGGATTTTTTGCCGTATCGGCAGGATTTGGAGCCGACAAGCTGGCAAACGAATTTGCAGCCCAAGGCGACGACTATAATGCGCTAATGGTAAAACTACTTGCCGACAGGCTAGCCGAAGCCTTTGCCGAACTGCTACACCTAAAGATTCGGAAAGAGATTTGGGCCTACGCACCCAATGAGCAGCTACAAATTGATGAAATACTAAGAAGCAAATACACAGGCATTCGACCTGCTCCGGGCTATCCGGCCTGCCCCGACCATAGACAAAAGGAAACCATTTTTAGCATACTTAATGCTCAGCAAAACGCTAGCATACAACTTACTGAAAGTATGATGATGATGCCCGCCGCAGCGGTATCGGGATATTACTTTGCTCATCCGCAATCGAAATATTTTAACATTGGCAAAATTGACAAGGAGCAGCTAGAAGACTACTCGAAACGGATGAATAGCGATATTAAAGAAACAGAGAGATTTATACCTAACAACATTTAAAAAGTTATCTGTTAAAAAATGACAATTCCAGAACATTTAAATAACCTCAAAGGCTCGCCCATTTCATTCGAACTGCTTCCACCGGTTAAAGGCAGCAGCATAAATACCATTTTTGCAACCCTTGACCAGCTAATGGAGTTTGCACCGCCCTATATCAACATTACCTATCACCGCGAAGAGCTTACTTACCAAAACGTGGATGGAAAAAACGTGCCAGCCATTTTACGCAAGCGTCCCGGCACGGTTAGTATTGCTGCGGCAATTCAAGGAAAGTACAAGGTTGATGTTGTCCCTCATATTATTTGCGGCGGATTTTCGCAGCATGAAACCGAGGATGCACTTATCGACCTCGATTTTTTGGGTATCAGAAATTTACTGGTTCTCCGTGGCGATGGCGATAAGCTATCTGGCAAGTTTGAGCCAAAACCCAATGGGCATCAATATGCTGTAGATTTGGTTAGGCAAATAATGAATATGAACAAAGGGATATATCTGGAAAAATACGTTGAGCACCCCTCGCCCACTAACTTCTCCGTTGGTGTTGCTGGTTACCCCGAGAAGCATAAAGAGTCGTCCAACCCAGATATCGACCTGCAACACCTTAAGCAAAAGGTTGATGCCGGTGCAGAGTACATTGTAACACAAATGTTTTTCGACAATCAAGTTTACTACAACTTTGTTGACCGTTGTCGTAAAATTGGTATAAATGTGCCTATTATTCCTGGGTTAAAACCCGTTGCAACAAAGAGCCATGGAACCATACTACCCGAAACATTTGGCCTAACAATCCCCAGTGATTTACTTAATGGAATTGATAAATGCACAGACAACAAGCAGGTTTGGCAACTAGGAATTGAGTGGTGCACCGCGCAAGCCAAAGACTTGCTGGCAAACGGTGCCCCACTAATTCATCTGTACACCATGAGCCGAGCACAAAATATTGTTGAGATTGCGAAACGGTTGTAAACAGAAGCAAAAGAGGTTGTGGCTAATGTGGAAGGTGAAGCATCAATTTAATACCCAACAATTATTTTAGGGAGCGACGAAACACCAAGCAAACAACTTAAACCCACATTAACCACAACCCTAGTAATAAATTAAGATTTTTAGTTTAGCTGATTAATCACATTCAGTATCTTATCACAAATCAACTCTTGATTGCGTTTATCAGAAATAAATGCCAAATCATTGGGGTTTGAGATATAACCAATATTTAGTAATAAGGCAGGACTTTTACTCTCTTTGAGAACTAAAAAGTTAGCCTCTTTTAGCGAAGTTTCCATTCCCCCTAGCTGGCTTAGCTCAGCAACTAGCAGTTTTCCAACATTTTCGCTTTCAATTCTATTCTCAGAATCCCCTGCAACAAAACACTCTATACCAGAAATTTCAGGATTTTTGGAAAAATTGCTATGAATAGATATAAACAGATCTGCATCCGAAGCAATCCGTTTATTCAATTCCAGAAACTCGTCCTTTTCGCGAGTTAAAATCAAATTAAGCTTCGTATTCGATGATGCTTTTTCGCTCAACATTTTTGCAATTGAAAGCGTAAAATCCTTTTCAGCTATTTCGTCATTAAGCGTTGCACCAAAATCGGTTCCGCCATGCCCGGCATCAATAACAACAGTAAATGCCTTTGAGTTCTTGTTTACTCCTTGTCCGTTTACAAAAGCAACCCCAATAAAAAGTATGGCTGCCATTGGTATCAAGGCGTAGATTTTTAACTTTGAACCTTGTTTAAATTTACTTTTAGTCATCATAATCATTCTTTTCTTTATTAATGAATGGTTAAAACTAGAAGAAAGGCAGATGAGTCTCTCTTCTGCTGCTTGATTAACTAGGAGTGCTTGGTACCTAAGCTTGTCGGTGCCGGTACTGAGTACTCCTTCATCTGCAAGGTATTCATGCACCAGCTGTACAGACTTTTTCATCATCCAGACCAACGGGTTAAACCACATTACGGCCGATAAGAGCTCAACCAGAATTAAGTCAATTGAATGATATTGTGATGCGTGAATTTTTTCATGCGATATTATATCTTTGGCTTCATCGTTTAAATAGTAGCTGCGTGGAATAAATATCCAATTAAAAAAAGCGAACGAGCTCCCATTGGTTTTACTCAACAAAACAATCCTTTCCGTTCTTACCTTTTTTGATGTGCCAAATAGATAGAAAATTTTAACTAGGTGAACCAATAATCGTATGCTCAACAATAGAGATATTGATATATATATGCCAAAAAGGAAACTTACCAAGCTCCAATTTCGCGCAGTTTTTTGCTTTACATCTAACGTGTTTATTGCGGCTACATCCGCAATAGTTTCTACCATTACAGTTTCCTGCAATATTTCTTCAGATTCGAATTTCTCTGGGAAAATATTCAAATCAATTTGCATGCGAGTTAAAGGCATCAATAGCGATAATACGATAGAAATTAGCAAGTAATACCGAAGCAGGTGAAATCGTGTTTCATTTTTTTGAAACAATAAATATCCTGCATAAAAAATGCTCAAACAAAAAGTTGAAATGAGAATATATCTAAAGAAAATTTCCATTTTATTTAGATTTACTGATTTCCTGCTCAATCATACTCTTCAACTCCTCTAACTCATTTATTGACAAATCTTTATTTTTTACAAAGAAAGATACCATCTGATTTAACGAACCGTTGAAAAAACCCTTAACAGTGTCTTTTAGTTGATGTTTTGCATATTCTGTATCAGCCACCAAAGGATAGTACACATTGGTCTTACCGTATGTTTTATGCGAAACATATTCCTTCATCTCAAGAACCTTAATCACGGTGGCTACAGTGTTATAGGCAGGTTTTGGATCACTTAGTGCATCAAGAACATCACTCACCGCTCCCTCTTCAATTTTCCAAAGTGCTTTTAAAACCTCTTCTTGGGCCTTTGTAATCTCTTTCATATATCAAATTTTGATTCAAATATACTACATTTATTTATTTACTACTATATTTATAGTAATTAATTCACAGAATATTTATATTGAATTCCCAAATGATAAATATGGGGTAGACTAAAGTATATTGATGAATGCTACCGAATAGGTCCAAGTTCATGCTTTAGGCCGCTGTAGGTAGCCAACCGAGCCTTTACGGACCCAACGCGTATGGGCGATTCTATAAAAACGGGTATTCTATTGGCATCGTTGCTAACCCACACAAAGAGGTACTGTCCCTTTTTAAAAACATCGCCTGCAATTAGTTCAACCCTGAACTTAAGCGTGCTTAGCGTTCCCAAACCCTTAACATGCTTTTGCTCGCGGCCAACAAATCTATAGTTCACATTGTACACTTCACGGTCGAGAATAACATCAATAGGAACTGACTGCCCTTTTTGCAAATTGCCAAAGTTGATATTGCGAGCAACGTAAATTGCGGTTACAACATCGTAAGTACAGGGTTTTACCTCAATATCATAAAACTTATTCGCGCCCTTTTTCCTTCTGATACGTGCATTCACAATGCCTTTTTCCCAATTAAAAACGTACTCATTCTCCTTGGTGTATCCGCCCTCATTGATATCGCGATTAAAATATATTGGCCTTAAACTCTGCGGATTGACCCACGATTCGTACACATCGCGCACCTTAAAAAACCAATCGTAAAATGGGTACGATTTCCCCAGCGTATGCAAATGCAATGCATTTTGGTCAAATTTCACATCGTTAGTTACCGAGAAAGTTGCCTCGCCAACATCAGTCCAAATAAAAAACCAGTTATAGCTAAGCACATAGGTTAACGTCTCGCCCGATGCAAAAGCAGAAGTATCGATAGAACACAGCGGTTTATGCTGAGAATAAGCTTGACAAAAAGCACCTGAGCAAGTTAATAGGATTGAAAAAAGAATAACTTTATGGCTTAGCATAGGAACAAATCATTTTAAAATCAACAAAACAAAGATAAAGATTTAGGTATGAATGATTAGGTTTGTTAATTTTGCCAACCAAATCCATATTCAATAATAGACAGATGAGAACAATCATTGTGAATACGCTAAACTCATGGCTACATGCATTACAGCGACTTGGGCTGCAGAGATTAATACTTATTCTTAGCGTAGTGATTGGTGTGCTAAGCGGATTAGCAGCGGTTGTTCTAAAGAACACTGTCCATTTTACTCGTGATTTAATTCAGCGAATTATGGAGCAAGGCACATTAGGCTTTTTATACCTTGCTTTGCCCGGAATTGGTATTATAATTACGGTGCTTTACATAAAGTACTTTGTGAAAGATGATATTGGGCATGGGGTATCGAAAATACTTTACGCAATATCGAAAAAGGGAAGCAAGCTCAAAAGTCATAATACCTACTCATCCATTGTATCGAGTACTGTAACCATCGGTTTTGGCGGATCAGTTGGTGCCGAGGCTCCCATTGTCCTATCTGGTGCAGCCATTGGGTCTAGCATTGGTCAAATCTTCAAACTTAACTACAAAACCATAACCCTTATGCTGGGGTGTGGTGCAGCTGCTGCAATAGCCTCTATCTTTAAAGCTCCTTTAGCTGGGCTGGTTTTTACGCTTGAGGTTTTAATGCTCGACCTGACCATGGCCTCAATTGTTCCTTTACTTATTTCGGCTGTAACCGCAACAACCATATCATACTTTTTACTTGGGCGAGAGGTAACATTTGCTTTCGAAATAATTGAACCCTTTGCGCTATATAAAATTCCCTTCTTCATCCTTCTGGGTGTTTTCTGCGGATTAGTTTCGTTCTACTTCTCACGAACCGCAATGCATTTCGAGAGTCGACTTTCTAACATAACCAATCCATACAAAAAAGTACTACTTGGGGCTTTGGTTTTGGGAGTGCTTATATTCCTGTTTCCCCCGTTGTACGGCGAAGGTTTTAACACCTTGCAGTCCCTTCTCGATGGCGAACCCTCGGCTATACTAAACAATAGCTTACTTTACCCTTTCAGAGATAATGTATGGGTAATCTTGGCATCGCTGGCATTACTGCTTGTTTTTAAGGTTTTTGCCATGGCGGCAACCACTGGGGCTGGTGGTGTTGGGGGAATATTTGCACCAACCCTGTTTATGGGTGGTGTTGCTGGCTACTTTTTGTCGAAATTGTTAAACAATACTGTTGGCACCAGCTTAAATGAAGGCAACTTTGCCCTGGTGGGTATGGGTGGGATGATGGCTGGTGTTATGCATGCTCCACTTACGGCTATTTTCCTTATAGCCGAATTAACGGGGGGCTACGCCTTGTTTATACCACTGATGATAACCTCAACCATTGCCTACATCACCATAATGTACTTCGAACCGCATTCAATATACACCAAACGGCTAGCTGCGCGAGGAGAACTCATTACTCATCACAAAGATAAAGCGGTGCTTACCCTACTAAAGCTAGGCAATGTTGTGGAAAGAGATTTCACCACGGTTCTGCCTACCGACACCCTCGGTAAACTGGTTAGAACAATAAGCCAATCGCGACGAAATATTTTTCCTGTTGTTGATGCTAATAAGGAATTGATTGGCATAGTATTGCTCGATAATGTACGCGAATTGATGTTCGATACCGAGAAGTACGAAAATATTCAGGTTAAGGATCTTATGACTGCTGCCCCTGAGTTTATTCTTATTGATGAGCCTATGGAAAAGGTTATGGACAAATTCGAGTCGACAGGAGCGTGGAATCTACCAGTGATTGACAAGAAGAAGTACATTGGATTTGTATCCAAATCGAAGATCTTCTCGGCGTATCGCGATGTGCTAGTTCAGTTCTCCGATGAATAAGGCAATGCTAGCTGTATTTTGCAATCTCCTCAAGCCGTTCCATTTCTTTAATCTCAATGCTCTTCCCCGATAAGTTGATTATCCCTTCGGAATTAAACTCGGCCAAAACCCGTATTACGTTTTCGCGCGAGAATCCAATCATATGCGATACCTCAAGTCGGCTAATAAGCAGTGCGAACGAGTTTGTCCGGTGAACCTTAGTCGACAAATGAATCAACAATTTGGCCAACCTTCCCCGAATATTGTTTTGAGCGGTGCTGGTTAATTTCTCAAGCATTGGAATTACAAACGATTCGTTGCCGCACTTAATCATTTGAGAAGTAAATTTTGAATTCTTCTTCAGCATCTCCTTCACGTCAACTACCGGGAAAAAAACTACATTCGCATCGGTAAGGGTTACTATTGAGTATATGTGTTTTTCGATGGTTAGCGACAGTGGCAAGCCAATAAAATTCATCCCACGGTCAATATCAATAATAAAGTCACGCTTACCCTCCTCTATCTCTAGCTTAACAAATCCATCTAACAAAAACACTAGGTGATTTGCAAACTCTCCTCTTTTTACTATGGTTTCTCTTTTCCTATAGTTTACCAACGAAGTTTTAGCCAGTAACTCCAGCAGCTCACTCTTAGAGACAACCTCGGTAAGCCAGTGATTTTCTAAAAGCTGAAATATTTGTATATTCTGATCCATAACGTTACTTTATTCAGTTTAATGTTAGTTACTCAAAGGTTCCTTTTTTGAACTATTATTTTTATACGGTTAAATCGTTCTAGGTTACCTCGCACACACGTTTTTATGACCAATGGCACCTTAACGAACGATAAAGCGAACATATATTTTGACAAACGATAAAAAATATATGATGATATTTACATCTGTTCAAGTTTATGTCAAAATCAACAATTTTATGCACATCGTTACTTGATTGAGATTTGTCCATTTTGATAAATTAAATCTTCGCTACAAATCGTACCCAACAATATGAAACAAGAAATAGACCCGCTAACAGATAAGACTATCCTAGTGGTTGAAGACGATGTGGTGAGCGGAAAACTGCTTAAGGAAATTTTACATGGCTTAGGATATAAAACCAATATGGTTAAATTAGGGCTTGAGGCTATAATCTACATAAAAACAAAACCCAACCCCAATCTGGTTTTTATGGACATCAAACTACCCGATATCGACGGTATTGCATTAACCCAAGATCTACTTAAGCTAAACCCCAATCTGATTGTTGTTGCCCAAACTGCTTACACCTACCAAGGCATAGAGGACCAGTGTTATGCCGCTGGAATGAAAGGATTTCTCTCCAAGCCTATAAAATCAAAAGATATAAAGAGGATAATTGATACCCTGCTTTAGCAACTATGCTTTATAATAGTTTTAACAACTGCATTAAAACTATTACTTTTACAAAAAAAAATTTCGCTATGCAAAGAGATAATAAAGTTTTTAACCTGATTGATCAGGAGAAACAACGCCAGATGCACGGCATTGAGCTTATTGCGTCGGAAAATTTTGTAAGCCCCCAGGTGCTTGAGGCTATGGGATCGGTACTTACCAATAAGTATGCCGAGGGATATCCTGGTGCTCGCTACTACGGTGGATGCCAAATTGTTGACCAAACCGAGCAGCTGGCCATCGATAGGCTTAAGGAAATATTTGGTGCTGAATACGCCAACGTTCAGCCCCACTCGGGAGCACAAGCCAATATGGCTGTTTTTATGGCCGTTATGCAACCCGGCGATACATTCCTTGGCTTGGACCTATCGCACGGTGGACACCTTTCGCACGGATCGCCAGTTAACATGTCGGGGATGTGGTACAACGCCGTATCCTATGAGGTTACCAAGGAAACCGAAACGGTTGATTACGACCAGATGGAGAAGTTGGCCCTTGAGCATAAACCCAAACTAATTGTAGGTGGTGCTTCGGCTTACTCTCGCGAGTGGGATTACAAGCGGATGCGCGAGATTGCAGATAAAATTGGTGCAATCCTTATGATTGATATGGCACATCCTGCTGGGTTAATTGCTGCTGGACTTCTCGAAAATCCAGTTAAATATGCGCACATTGTAACATCAACAACCCATAAAACTCTTCGTGGCCCACGTGGTGGCATCATCCTAATGGGTAAAGATTTTGAGAATCCAT
>DDWD01000108.1 GCA_002345825.1 Bacteroidales bacterium UBA2295 | reverse complement strand
CCTTTTTTATAATGACAAAACCGCCTCTTGGAGTTCACTAGGGTTGTCAATTATTACATCGGGTTTGTACAGCTCTAGCAGTTCTTTCGACTGAAACCCCCAGTTAACTGCTATTACAGGGATTCCCATTTTTTTCGCAGCTTCAATATCACGGGTTTCATCTCCTACATATATTGCCGATTCCTTTTCGATACCATACCTTTTCATATACCGCGCAATCACCTTGTCCTTGCCAAACAGGTGTTTGCTGGTGTATATTGTGCTAAAAAATTCTAGTAGCTGGTGCTCCTCAAAAAAATGCTCCACATTTTTTCGCGAGTTCGAAGTAACCACGCCCAATATAAAACCCGCTTCCGTAAGATTTCCCAACGACTCAACTATACCGTTAAATGGCTTCACATTTTTGATCTCCATAAATAGTTCATGCCTAAGGCGAAGCAGTAGGAACGGCAGCTTAAGGAAGGTAACCTCAAGCTCTACCATCAAATCATGAGGTTTTTTGCTTTGCAAAACTTTGCTTCTTTCCTTTTGTAGCTGCTTGCAGCCATATTCATGGGCTATTCTATTATAGATATCAACTCCTGTATCTAAGGTATTGGCTAGGGTGCCATCAAAATCGAAAATGATATGCTTTTTCATAATTTGGTGGTTGAGGACGTTAAATAAAATTTTACGATTTAATTAGAAGGAAAAATGCTGAAACGATTTTTGCTTAAACTCAATATTAGTGGTTGTTTCAATCTCTTTAACCAAATGCTCAAGGGTATCGGTTTCTCCGCTGGAGAAGAACTTTACAAATGGCTTAGCCTTAACAGTCGCAAGGGGTTTTGCATCTACCTCCGAGAGAATCCTTGCTGTTTGCCTTGCCACAGCGGGGGCTGGATTTTCAATCACTATATCTTTGGGCAAAATCTCCTTAAGAATGGGGATGAAGAATGGGTAGTGGGTGCACCCCAGCACAAGATGATCAATTTTTTCGTCAAGCATTGGTTTGATGTAGGAGCGAAGCAATTCCCTCGCCTCATCCGAATGTGATCTTCCCTGCTCTACAAGCTCAACCAAGCCTGTACCAACCTGATAACAGATGTTGATGTTTGCAGCATATCGCGATGTGGTTTCGCGATAAAGCCTGCCTTTGAATGTGCCTTTAGTGGCGAGCACTCCTATCGACTTTGTTTTAGTGCCCAATGCGGCTGGTTTTACTGCGGGTTCCATTCCTACAAAGGGAACTGAAAATGTTTTTCTTAAATAGTCAATTGCTGCTGCAGTTGCAGTATTGCACGCAACTACAATTGTAGAACAACCTTGATCGATAAGGAATTTGGTGATCTTCTCCGAAAGTCTAATAATTTCCTCAGAGCCCTTAGGGCCGTATGGGCAATGCTTGGTGTCGGCGAAATAAACGTACGAATAGTTTGGAAGTAACTTGACCAACTCTTTGAGTACGGTAAGCCCTCCAACACCCGAATCGAAAACTCCAATTGTAGTGGTATTCGTCATTTTGCGCTCTCAATAATTGAGCATATGCAAAAACAGCTCAACCCCTTTCGGCGATTGAGCTGTTTATATTATGGCTTAATTTTTATTGTATTCCCAGCTCCTTTTTTACAAATGGCATCAAATCGATGCTTTCGTCGGAGAAGTACACCACGCTACCAACGCTTAGGTCGAAAACGTACATTACTCCCTGTTCCTTAGCAACTTTTTTAATTGCAGCATCGGCTTTTTCCATGATTGGGCGCATAAGTTCACCTTGCATACGCTGAAAATCTTGCTGTGCGGTTTGTTCAAATTCTTGTATGCGTTGTTGAAGGCTGGTTAGCTCCTTTTCGCGAGCTTCACGGATAGCTTGGGTGAAAGTCTCTCTACGCTGCATGTAGGTTTGAAGTTTATTGTTGTATTCAACGTGTAACTCATCAACCTGAGCTGATAGATCTTCCCCGTAGGCGTTAAGTTTAGCTTCAGCGCTATCGCGATCGGGCATAAGGGTGAGCAACTCTTGGCCATTGATATGTGCAAATTTTGGGGTGCTTTGGGCAAATACGCTGCCAGTAAAAAGTAGCGCGGCAGCTAGCATAAACATTGTGAATCTTTTCATCGTGTTATTGGTTTTTAATTTAACTTACAAATTTAATAATTAATTAGTTGTAAC
Organism: Bacteroidales bacterium UBA2295; assembly: GCA_002345825.1. Taxonomy (GTDB): domain Bacteria; phylum Bacteroidota; class Bacteroidia; order Bacteroidales; family Tenuifilaceae; genus Perlabentimonas. The sequence goes on along the minus strand of DDWD01000108.1, from coordinate 47,236 downwards.
CAAGCTTCTGCAATACGTCGTCACTTTTATCGTATCGGGGATTGGTGTAAAGCATATTAGCCGATGTTGCGGAATCGAAAATTACGGCATAACCACCCTCCGTGGCAATCTCCTTAACGGCATTAAATACTTGGTCCTGTATGGGTTTAACTAGTTCCTCTCTCTTTTTGAAAAGCATCCCTTCCCTTCCAAAGTATCTCATTTGCAGTTCTTTTGCTGCTTTCTCGCGTTCAATCAATTCGTTTTCACGCTTACGACGCATTTCTTCGGTGAGGAGTACCTTTTCGGTTTGGAAATCTTGAAACATCTTTTCAAGCTGTTTGAATTGCTCCTCAACCTCTGTCTCGTATTGAGTAGCAATCCGGTCGAGTTGCTCCTGTGCTGCTTTAAACGTGGGAATACGACTTAAGATGTAATCGGTATCTACAAAAGCAAACTTTTGCCCAAGCGATGCCAGGGGAAGGGCAAAAACGGTGAGGATGATGATGGCTATCTTTTTCATTATTCTGTGCTTTATGTAAAGTGTTTCAATAATCCCGCCAAGTTTCTTTGCCTATGATTAAAGAGTGTTAAAAGGTTTGTCCAATGGTGAAGTGGAACTGACCTCTATGTGAATCGGGGTTTTGAGGAATTCTGTCGAAACCATACCCCCAGTCAACACCAAGCATACCAATCATTGGCAAGAATACCCTAGCACCAAAACCGGCTGAACGGTGAACATTGAATGGGTTGATTTCCCTAAATTCATACCAAGCATTACCCGCTTCAAGGAAACCTATAATATATATTGCTGCTTGAGGCTGTAGGGTAATGGGGTAACGTAGTTCCATAGTGTACTTGGTGTAAACATTGGCGTTTTTCACACCATTTATTACTGGTGATAACGAGGAGTTCTCGTAACCTCTTAATCCGATGGTCTCGCGACCATAAAGGTTGTATCCCGACATGCCATCACCACCTAGGTCGAAGCCTTCGAATGGCGAGTAACCAATGTCCTTGTTGTAGTATCCCAGGTATCCAAATTGTGCACCAGTGTACAGAACTAGGTTGTCAACCAGATTGTGATACCACTGAGCCTTGCCGCTCCATTTGTGATACTCAATCCACTTGTATTTTTCTTTAACATCGGTGACTGTTGAATAATCTTTGCCCGAAATTTTTGAGTATGGAGGTGTTAGCTGTAGCGTTAAGCTAAAGTTAGATCCTCTGCGGGGGAAGATTAGCTGGTCAACCGAATTTCTTGTGAGCGATGCTTTGTAGCTAAAGTTGTTGGATTTACCCGTTGATATCATGAAGTAATCCCATTTGTTCAAATCGTAGCTTTGTATGCTAAGTTCGTTATAAAACTGGAACCAGTCGTCGGGCCACTTAAGCCTTGTACCAATACCTATGGCACCACCGGAAACCTTCATGCGTTGATCGCTAACCTGGTAGATGTATGTGCCAGGCATATTATTTATGGTATGGTACAGCGAGATGGAAAAATTTGTGGGTTTGCGACCGCCAAGCCAAGGCTCAACAAAGTTTAGGCTAAAGGCCTTGTAAAAACTCCCGTTGGTTTGCGCCCTGAGGCTAAGGGTCTGGCTATCGCCAGAGGGTACTGGACGCCATGCTTTTTTCTCGAATAGCCTGCCAATGGAAAAGTTTGAGAAACGAATACCAATGGTACCCACAAACATTTTGTTACCCCAACCTCCCGATACTTCAAGCTGGTCGTTGGCCTTTTCTTCCACAGTGTAAATAAGATCTACCGTTCCGTCAGCCATATTGGGCAATGGTGTTACATCGAGTTTCTCTGGGTCGAAATGGCCCAAGGTAGCAAGTTCTCGTACTGATCGAGTAATCCCCGTTTTACTAAACAATTCGCCAGGCTTGGTGAACAGCTCACGACGAATTACATTTTCGTGAGTTTTGGTATTACCCTGTATTATAATATTGTTGATGGTGGCTTGCTTGCCCTCATAAATTCTCATCTCCAGATCTATGGAATCGTTGGCTACTCTTGTTTCAACTGGCTCCACGCTGAAGAATAGATGACCGTCATCCATATAGGTTGTGGTGACTGAGTTATCCTCAATCAGTAAACGCTCCTCAAGCAAAGTTTTGTCATACACATCTCCCTTTCTGATACCAAGAATATCGTTGAGTACTTCGTCGGGGAATTTGGAATTTCCAACCCAGTTGATGTTTCTGTAGTGATACTTGGGCCCTTCCTCAACTTTAATTGCAATTGCAATTCTATTCTCTTCTGTTACGTATATTGAGTCGCCTAAAACTTTGGCATCTCTGAATCCATTTTCATTGTAGTATGAAATTAGAGTTCGTTTGTCCTCCTCAAAGTCGTCTTCAACAAATTTTGATGCTTTGAAAAAATTAAGGTCACGCTTCTTGGTGTTCTTCATTGCGCGACGAAGCTTACGCTCGTTAATATTTTCGTTTCCAACGAATGTAATGTCACTAATTCGAACCTTTGGGCCTTTGTTAACCTCGAATGTTAGCCTTACGCCATTGGCCATTGCCGTATCGAGTTGCTGATGGATATCGATTTTGGTGTCAAGATATGCCTTTGAGCGAAAGTGGTTCACAAGTAATCGCTTGGAGTTGTCGAGTATATTCTCGGTAGCCTGTCCTCCAATCCGTAGCTTAATCAATTCGGTTAGCTCTTTTTCCTCACTTTTTCTGATACCAGTAAAATTTACAGCGCTAATACGTGGGAGTTCCTGCAGATAAATATCTAGGTAAACATCATTTCCTTCAATTTTGGTTGCTGTAATCTTGATGTCGGAAAAAAGCCCCTGATCCCAAAGCTTGTTGATTGCAGCTGTGATGGTTTCGCTGGGAATGCTTATTTGGTCGCCAACGTATAGCCCACTCATGCTAACTATTACGTTTGGGTCGATAAATCGGATGCCCGAAACGGTTACGCCCTTCAGTGTGTACTCTTCGGGGGTGGCGTAGCTAAAGGGTGGGGTTTGTGAGTAGCCAAAATGCGCTGCGATTAGAAAGGAGGCAATGGTAATTGCTATTTTTTTAATCATTTTCTGGGGGATACGGGATTTATGCATAAGGTGTAACGGTATGTTTTGGGCAAAAGTATTTACTACATTAAATTTAAATCCTTGAGATTGTTTGCTTAATAAGCTTGGCAAATTTAATCAAGTGCTTCATGGGAAGCAAGCTAAAATGTACAAAAAAAGCCATAATTGTATGTGAAGTTGCTATTAGTGGAGCTATTGACCAAGCCTATAGCTGTTCGGTAGTTTTGCCAAAACGTCTCTCGCGATGCTGAAAGCTAACGATAGCTTTGTAAAGTTCCTCCTTGCTAAAGTCTGGCCAAAGCACTTCGGTAAAGTACAACTCGGTGTAGGCCAGTTGCCAAAGCAGGAAATTGCTTAGCCTAAGTTCGCCGCTAGTCCTAATAAGCAGCTCTGGATCGGGCATGTTGGCTGTGTTAAGGTAATTGGCAAAAACCTCTTCGGATATCTCTTGAGGTTTCATGGTGCCCTGCTCTACTTCTGCTGCAATTTTCTTGACTGCATCAAGTATTTCCCATCGAGATCCATAGCTGAGCGCAAGGGTTAGGGTCATACCGTTGCAATTGCTAGTTTTTGTAATGGCTGTGTTGATCTTTCTTTTAACACTATCGGGAAGAAGATTGGTATTCCCAATAACCTGAAAGTGAATATTGTTATCGATCAGATTTTTTAGCTCCTCGTCGATGGTTGACACTAGAAGAGTCATAAGCGCTTCAACCTCCATTCGGGGTCTCTTCCAGTTCTCAGCGCTAAAGGCATAAAGTGTTAGGTATTTTACTCCAAGTTCTGCGGCGCCTTCAATGGTTTGCCTAACGGCATTGGCCCCATTTTGGTGGCCAAAAACTCGTGGTTTGCCTTTCAGCTTTGCCCATCTACCATTCCCATCCATAATTATGGCAATATGTGATGGGAGTTTATCGCGGTTCACATCATCAATCAACGACATATCCTATTGATTTTTAATCGTATGCTGGGCAAATTGCCCCTTTGCTAACAAGCCGGTAAGATACGAATAATCCTCCAATTCCCACCCAGTCGAAGTTGTGAATTCTAAATCTTTGTGTGGTATGGGTTGAGTAATGGTCTATATCGTCGGTAAATGTTTTGTGTAGTCTCCATTCTGCACCAAATGTCCATCGGTTGAACGGGGTGTATTTAAGGCCTATCCCAAAAGGAATATTTACCAAAATATCGCGATCGATAAATGCTACCCCGATTCCTATGGTAACGTAAGGTGAAATGCTGTGTGCATCGGCTGGTCTGGTTCCAAAAGATCTGAAGCCAATTTCTACGGCGCCATTAATGTCGATCAGTTGCTTGCTAAAATCGCTAAAATTGGAGTTGGGTAATAGCGGCAGGTAGTGACTGCTTGGGTTATGCGATCCTTTTACATATCCATGGGTTCCGCTTAGCTTTAGGGCGTAAAATTTGTTAAGGTTGTGCCTAAACAAAACGCCTAGGGCTGGCGATGGCTGGTAGAACTGCGTGCCAAGGTTAAAGTCGCCCATATAGTATGATGTGCCGGCAAGTAGGCCAATGTCGTTTCGCTCTTGAGAGAATGTAAACAGAGAAGAAAATATGGTTGCTAACCCCAGTAAAAAGAATTTCATCTGACTAAGTTACCCTTATTTGGTATGGTTATCTTATTGGTCCGGGTTTACGCCCAGTATGAATTTTGTAGTTAACCTTAAATAGTATAGAGTGGTAATAATCGTTGTAGGATGCGTAGGGTGAATCGTAACCATCGAGCTCGTTAGTACTGGTTAGCCTGCCTAGAAGTTCAACTCCAAACGAAAGCTTAGGCAAAAATGCATATTTCACTCCAATGCCTAAGGGGACAAAAGTACCAATGCTTGAACTTTGTGAAAAGCGAGTAGAGGTAGCTAGCTGATCTTTTGGGGTAACGCTGTAGTGAAATCCTCCTATACCAAGTGTTACGTACAAACTAAAGGGTTGACGGAAATGGCGTAACCCGCCCCTCACTTGCATAATATTGTAGTAGTAATTATCATCGCTTTCGGGGATAAGGTAATACTCACCCATAATTGCTAGCTCATTAATCATAGTGCTAAATGCAAAGTTGCGCTCTTCGTTTCTAGAGTTGACATCAGATTTACTAAGGATACCAAATGAGTATGCAGCTTTAAGCTGGATAGGTTTTGATATATGATACCGTGCACCCAAGCTTACTCCGGGGCGAGTGGCCAGCAAATCGATGTCAAGCAGACCAAGAAGGTTAACGTCGCCAGCAGCACCACCAATATCTCCAAAATACTGAAATGCTGTAACACCTCCAAAAACTTCAAGCTTGGCAGCTTTCCATGATTGCGCATTGCTGAAGTTTGCCAGCAAAAGCGATAATAGTATAGGGAATAAAATCTTCCTCATCTTCTCCTGATTTTGAAACTATTATAATACAAATATAGAAAAAAAAGAAAGTGTTTCGGTTTTATAGTTTCTTTTTACGTATCAACAAATATTATGCTTTTTTGTTAGATGCCTAATGTGCTGCTAATCTTTCGTATTTCGGGTATCGGCACCCCACATCAATTTATTTCTTAAGGTTTTAAAGTAGTTGTTGCCCCTAAGATTTACTACTCCTACACAGAATGAAGCTTTTTTAATTGTGGCGGTTAAACTACTTCCTACTGCAACAGAACGTGAATCGAGCGACATTAGTATTTCGTTATCTCTGGTGGTGGCTTTTAGCGTAAGGGTTGAACTGTCGGGAATTACCAACGGCCTTACCGTTAAGTTGTGTGGTGCAATGGGGGATATCACAAATGCGCTGGTTGTTGGGCTCAAGATGGGGCCGCCAACGCTTAACGAGTATGCTGTTGACCCCGTAGGAGTTGATACGATAAGCCCGTCGGACCAGTAGGTGCAAAGGAATTCGCCATCAATGTAGGTGTTGATGGTGATCATTGCTGTTCCTTTCTTTTGAAGGGTAAAATCGTTTAGGCCAAATGGAAAGTTCTCAAAGGGATTATTGTCCATTACTAGTTCAAGGGCAGAGCGCTTCTCTACGGTGTACATTTTATTAAAAATCTGTTCAATAGCGCTTGGAATATCCTCTGAGGATATGTGTGCCAGAAAGCCCAATCGGCCAAAATTTATGCCAACCATAGGCACACAAGAATCTTCGATAAAGGAAACCGACTCCAGAAAAGTGCCATCCCCTCCAATGCTGATCATAAAGTTTGCTAGATGCTTAACTTCACCAGGTGTTCTGTACACAGCCTTTACCTGAGGTGTATGCCCTAGCATTGATCTTAAAAACTCTAGAAAAGGAGCATAAACAATAACCTCGGCCCCCCTTTTTGCTAGTTCGCCGAAAAGTAGCTCAATATCTCCCTTGTGTTCCTTATCAACAATATTTCCGTAAAGAGCAATTACCATTTTACTTGTAATTAATTAGAAATGGAGAACCAAAGTGAAAAAAGAATCCACTTTCACCAAAGCCATTGAATGAGTACTCTACCCGAAATACAATATCGTAATATGCAACTATGTATAAACCAGTGCCATATCCGAAAATCATTTTTCCCTCAAGGCTATTGCTTGGCAATGGTGCATCAGGCTTAACGTAGCCAGTATCAGCAAATAAGCTCCAATAGATGGCCAGGTGTGCTTTTTTCAGCTTGCCCTCAGGGATCAATGGCAAGTTAATCACTTTTGTGGGCAACAATTCAAATTTTAACGAATTTTTATTGATATAATAGGTTGAACCGTTGGTTACGTAGTGCTCGTATCCTCTTATAAAATCTACATATCCAATTGCTTCATTTAAAAAGTAGGGCGAATTGGTTTGTGTACTGGCCCTAAACATTACGTCGGAACCGGCAAAAACCCGGTTTGCAAGTTTCCCATACAATCCGCCTGTTAGCCTTAGGTACCAGTGGTTTAGCGACTCTTGCTTTGAAAAGCCTTGTCGGCTTAGTTCGCTTCTAAAAAGATAGCCACCTAAGGGGAATATTTTTGAATTTCGTTTATCCAAGGTTGCTTCGTAGGTAATGTGGTTGTACCAAAAGGTGGTATTCTCATCGCCTAGGTAGTTTGGATTTAGCGCTACTAATGCATCGGATGCTTTAGCATGCAGAGTACCTACGGTGAGCGCATGATACCAGTAATGCTTGGGCCTGTAGTGATAGGTGAGGTCGGCAAAAAAAACTTGTCGGGCTGGCCCATTATCGGATTTAAAGTACAGCGGCTTGTTGTTATTGCTGGCGTAGTTCACCTCATGCTTAGTGTAGTAGGATATCCATGCCGATAAACCGTGCCTTTTGTCCCTATCTAAATTTTGCGTAATATACTGCAAGGTAACCTGTTTTCGGTGGCCAGATATCAGCCTCAGCTTAATCTGCTCGCGCATGCCTCTAAAATTATCAACCTTTATGTAGGCTCCGTAGTTTACTCTCGATAGGTCGGCATTTTTTATAAAGGAACTTAAGTTCCGGTCTTCGTATTCGAGAATAGGGAATGGCCAAATGTACCATCTCTCTTCAACAACAATGTACCATTCCACCTGGTTGCCATTGATTATATGGTTAACAGTAATAAAATTGAACAGATGGGTATTGTGCAGGTTTGCCTTACATCTAATGGCGAGATCGGGTAAGTTTAAGCTGTCGAGCGTATCGCCAATCTTGAAAGGGAGTTCACGAAGAATAATCTTTTTGTTGGTGATGGTGTTCCCCCTAATGGAAATGGATGAAACCAAAAACTTATTCTCGTTTTCACCCGCATAGGTGGTTTGGTCTATCAAGGTTGAGAGAAAGAGTAGAAAAAGTATAACAGAAAACCGAATAGCCATAGAGACGCTATGTGTTAAGGTATTTCATAAGCAGGTTGTAACGATCTTCCAGCAGATCCTCTTCCTCGTCGTGCTTCATGTACGATCCCTTTACGGTGTAGTTATAACGGTTGAAGGTTTGGATTATTGAGGTTAAATCGATTACATTAAGTTTAAGCGACAGTTCAATTTGCGTTGTGTCTTGATTTGAGGCTAAGAATGTTCCCAGAATCTTGGCATCGTTGCCCTCAACAATTTGGGCAATTTGGGCAAGGGAGTAGTCGTTGTGGTTTAGCTGAAGCACAACAATGCCTCCCGGATTTTTTAGGGCAGCAAAATCGGCAAAGTAGTGGAGCATTTCGGTAATCGTGATCACACCTAGGTAATGTTTCCTGTGATCGAGCACGGGGACCAAACTCAACTTTAGCCGCGAAGCCATCTCCATAGCCTCAAGGATATGCTGATTTTCGTTAATGTAAGGCCTAACCAGCGATAGCTGATGGTTGCCAATGGGCTCTTCGGGCTGGTTTAGGTCGTAAATATCGGTTTCCGATACCAGCCCTAGAAAATCTATATCATTCACTATGGGAAGGTGGCTTACCTTGAAAATATCCATCCAATTAAGTGCCGAAATGCCAGTGTCGGAAGTCCTCAACGATGGGATTACATCAGATATCATCTCTTTTGCCAGCATACTCAATTTCCCTTTAAAAATTAGCTACCTTTGCAAAGGTAACTCCAAATATAATTAAAATGACACGCCTAAGTGTAAATATTAATAAAATTGCTACTCTCCGCAATGCCAGAGGTGGCGATATTCCCAACGTGCTGAGGGCAGCAATCGACTGCCAGCGTTATGGTGCCGAAGGAATTACGGTGCACCCTCGTCCCGACGAACGCCATATCCGTTACCAAGATGTTAGGGATATCAAGCCGATCATAACAACTGAGTTTAATATTGAGGGGTATCCCTCGCAATCGTTCATCGATTTGGTGCTTGAGGTTATGCCCAATCAGGTTACCCTAGTGCCCGATCCCCCCGATGCCATTACATCCAACAACGGATGGGACACCATTGGTCAAAAGGTACTGCTACAGAAGGTTGTAAAAATCTTTAACGATGCTGGTATCAGAACCTCAATCTTTGTGAATGCTGATGTTGAATTGGTAAAACATGCAGCCGATTCGGGAACCGATAGGATTGAACTTTACACAGAGCCCTACGCAGTGGGATATCCCGAGAATAAGGAGAAAGCTCTTGCTCCATTCTTACAGGCTGCCATAGCAGCCAAAGAGGTTGGGCTGGGCCTAAATGCAGGGCATGATTTAAATCTTGATAATTTGCGTTACTTCAGCAAAAATATTCCCTGGTTAGATGAGGTTTCCATTGGGCATGCTCTTATTGCCGATGCCTTATACTTTGGGCTTGAGAATACCATTCAAATGTACTTAAAGCAAACTAAGGGTTTCTAGCAATGAAACTTTTTAACAAGCGGCTGGGTAATGGCGAGCCACTGGTTATCCTGCATGGACTTTACGGCTCGTCCGATAACTGGATGAGCGTAGGGCGTGTACTTTCCCAAAAGTATAGTGTTTTCTTGGTGGATCAGCGAAATCATGGGCGTAGCCCCCACAACCCAAGTCACACATACAAGGATCTTACCGACGATTTGCTTGAACTATTTGATGACGAAAAGCTAAGTGAGGCCATTGTTGTTGGCCACTCCATGGGGGGTAAGGTAGCTATGCAATTTGCAGCAAATAACCCTGGAAGGGTAAAAGGGCTCATTGTTATAGATATTCTTCCATCGAGTTATCGTGGATTAAACCAAGAAGGGTTTGGACAAGAAAATCAGCACGCAAGAATTCTGTCCTCTATGCTTATGCTTCGTCTCGATTTGGCAACCTCTCGTGATGATTTGGATAGCGCCCTTTCGCACCAAATTTCACACAAACCCATCCGACAATTTCTCCTTAAAAGTGTGAAACGAAACGATGAGGGTAAATTTGTGTGGCAGCTGAATGTTGAGGCATTGAGTCGGAATCTGGATTCGTTAATGGGAGAAGTTCTTCCCGTTGGCGGATCTGAGCCCATTTCGGTTCCAACAATATTTATAAAGGGAGCCCTTTCGAATTATGTTTACCCAGAGGGAGAAGAGCAGCTTAAAAGGCTATTTACCAATTACAGTGTAAAATCCATTGCTAACGCAGGGCACTGGGTACATGCAGAAAACCCTAAGGATTTGCTTATAGCAATAAATAATTTTATCGACAATTTAGGATAATTGGCTAACCTGCAACCTCAATATTTTCGGGGTTGATAAGGGGTTGGTTTTTGTATCGTAATAAAAGTTGAGCCACAGCCAACACATCCTTTTCGCAGTAGGTAACAATTCTATCCAAATTTTTTTCTTGGTAATACACATCAGCAACCTGGCTGCCATCAATATCATCCTTTGGAGTTGGGATATTGAAAATCTGGGTAAGCAGGTTTAGTGAGGTATAGTGCTTGTAATCGCCAAATTTCCATAACTCCATGGTGTCAAGGAATTTTACCTCCCAGGGTTTTTTGCCGGCAACATCAAGAAGCGCGGGAATTTTTATCCCATTGATCAGCATTCTGCGGGCAATGTAAGGAAAGTCGAACTCTTTACCATTGTGCGCACAGAGGTTGGCCTGTGGTTTTGCCGAGAATTTATCGAGCATATCGGCGAATTGTGCTAAAAGGTCAGATTCATTTTCGCCAGCAAACGATTTGACTCTAAAAAACATTTGCCCCGATTTGTTCACAATAAGCCCTACTGAAATACAAATAATCTTGCCAAATTCGGCGTAAATACCTGCCCTGTTGTAAATCTGCTCGGGAGATTGATCATCATCGGCAATTTTCTCAGCCTTTTTTTCCCAAAGTACTCTAAGGGGCTCGGGAACCTCGCTAAGGCTGGCGTACTGAGGTACCGTTTCAATATCGAGAAAAAGAATATCCTCATTTTTCAACTGATCGAGCATACTTGTATATTTTAGGTTGGTTGTATCGATAAATTTTTCTCAATAATCGTAGTGAGGATGTTTATGGCCACCGAGTTGTTGCCTCCTTGAGGAACAATAATATCGGCATACCGCTTGGTTGGCTCAATGAACTGGAGGTGCATAGGTTTTACCGTTTTTTCGTACCGCTCCAGCACCTTGTTTACCGATCGGCCTCTTTCTACAATATCCCTAGAGATTACCCGTGCGAGCCTGTCGTCGGCATCGGCATCAACAAAAACTTTGATATCCATAAGGTCTCGTAGTTCAGGATTGGTAAAAACCAAGATTCCCTCAATAATTACAATGTCCTTAGGTATAATGGTAACCGTTTCGGCCGCTCGGGTGCACGTAAGGTATGAGTATATTGGCTGATCGATAGGTTTGCCCACCTTGAGCTTGGCCACATGGTCAACCAAAAGTTCAAATTCTATTGATGCGGGGTGGTCAAAGTTGATTTCCTGACGCTGTTCAAGCGGAAGATGAGAACTATCCTTGTAGTATGAATCCTGAGGAATAATAACAACTTCGCCTGGTGGCAGGCATTCTGTAATGCGTTTAACCACAGTGGTTTTTCCCGACCCTGTGCCCCCTGCTATACCAACAATTAACATTATGAGATTTAAATTTTATGGTTAACTTTGTATAAATGATCAATGCCTAAGATACAGCTATTTTTTAAGCTATAAAATCTGCCCTCAAAAATTAGTTGCTTTGCTTAGCTGCGATTACGGTTCAAAAATACAAATCTTTACGTTAATATGATTTACCCGTTAAAATTTACACCCCAGCTAAAGTATCGAATTTGGGGTGGCACAAGATTACGCGATACGTTTGGCAAAATATACCCCGATGGAGTTGAGAAGTGTGGTGAAAGTTGGGAATTATCGGGGATTGAGGGGAGCCTATCGGTGGTGGCCAATGGCTTTTTGGCAGGCAATAACATTCAGGAACTTACCGAAGTGTACATGGGCGATTTGGTGGGAGAAAAGGTATACCAACAGTTTGGCGATGAGTTCCCTTTACTAATCAAACTGATAGATACCAACGAGTTTCTCTCGGTACAAGTCCACCCCGACGACGATATGGCCAAACGCTTGCACCACGCTTTTGGCAAAACGGAGATGTGGTACATTATTGACAGTGAATCCGACTCAAAGATTATAACAGGATTTAACCCAAAAATTACCAGTGAGCAGTTTGCCCAAATTATGCAAGAGCAAACCATTGAGCAATTCCTAAACTACGAGCCGGCTAAACCCGATGATTATTTCTACATCCCCTCGGGCAGTTTACATTCAACAGGAAAAGGGATTACCCTGCTCGAAGTTCAGCAAACCTCCGATGTTACCTATAGGGTTTACGACTGGAATAGGTTGGAGGCAGATGGAAAACCTCGCGAGTTGCACACCGAATGGGCCAAGGAGGCTATCGACTTTAATGCCAATCCAATTCCAAGAGAAAATAGCCCTGTTGTGCAAAATGAACCTCAGGAGTTAAGAAGCACACCATACTTTACCATCAACAGGTTAACTCTTGACCGAAGGGTTGAGCGAGATTTTTTCGTGTACGACACGTTCCGAATTTATTTTTGTATTGAGGGCAATGTGCAGCTACATACAGAGGGTAACGAATTGGTTAGCATATCAAAAGGTGAGTTGGTTTTAGTTCCAGCGAGCATTCAAACAGCATCATTGGAACCAGAATCTGTATGCAAACTTCTTGAAATCTACATCAAGTAAGTATCGTGTAAAATATTTTTTTGTTTTTTTTCGTTTAGTTAGGGGCTATAGGTGGGGGATGATTGGAAATTAATTGAAAAAGATTTTCTATTTTTAAAAAAATATACACTAATCTGTATAGAACAAGTAAGTATAGTTGTTTCAAATAAAAAGCAAATTTTTTTTTCAACATTAAGCTATATAAAATAATTTTTAGTAATTTCAATCCTTAATGGATAATATAATATACTTCATTAAATCAACCCTTTCTAGTGAAATGGCCACTAGTGGTTTCCCCCTAATATATAAGGGCGAGATGAACCACCAGATTATGCGTTCGTTCGCATTTATGGCCAATCGAAAGATCATTGAAAAGAATCTTCCCACATCTACTCGTAAAAGAGTATTCCACGTAATGATAGAATGCCTGCAAAATGTAACCAAGCACTCCGATGATTTTGATAAAAAGGATAAGCAGGTGGGGAATGGCCTGTTTATTGTAGGTCAGAACAAGGATTCATTTTACGTTGTGACAGGGAACTTGGTGGAGAATGAAAAGATAAAGCCCCTGGAAGATAGATTGGTGAAAATAAACCAGGCAGATGCTCAGGAATTAAAAGAGATTTTCTTGAAACAGATGATGGAAGGGAAGCTCAACGAAAGGGGAGGTGCAGGTTTAGGATTAATTGATATCGCTCGTAAATCGGGGCGCAAGCTGTTTTATCACTTTGTGCCATTCGATAATCATCGGCACTACTTCCTGTTGGCCGTTTCCATACCCTTTGATAATCAGCCAAAGGGTAACTCCAAGGATTAGCAATATTCTTTGCAATGTTTTCAATGATTTTATTAAATTTGCTTTTCGCATCGAAACAATAATGTTATGAAGAATATTCTTTCAACGCTACTATTGATAGGCTTTTCAATTTCGTTGTTTGCCCAACCCAAGGATGAAGAGAGCGAGCGCCAACGAATTGCCGAAAGCAATATAAAAACCACTACCCAGTGGACCCATCGCTTTTCTGGCGATAAGCCAAACCCTAACGGATACAAAACTAGCATTACCGAATATGATAAAAATGGTAATCCGGTTGAGATAGTGAACTACCGCTCCAATGGCGAAATATCATCTCGCTTGCTGTACAAGTATAACAATCAGAACTTGCGAACAGAGTACGTGATGTACCAGCGCATTCATCGGCCTGAACTTGAGGTGAGCTACAAGCAATCGTTTCATTATAACAACAAAGGGCTTAAAACCCACGAGGTAGTTTTCGATGGACAAGCAGGTTATCGTATTACCTACGAGTACTATCCCAACGATAATCTGAAGGAAATTGTTAAGTATGGTGCGGGCAATAAGGTAGATGAGAGATGGGTTTATACTTACAAAGATAACATCCAGGAGATAAGCATATTTAAACCCGATAAGGTTCTCTCTTCAAGAATGCGCAAAGAGTATGACGAGAACGAGAATCTACTCCTCGATATCCGCCTCGATGACAAGGGAAACGAGCTGAAGAGGGTTACCAATAAGTACGACGATAAGAATAGGCTAATTGAAACAGCGGAGTACTACTCGGGCGATATGAGAAAGAAACAAGAGTTCAAGTACAACGATATGAACTTGGTAATCGAGGTCATCCAGCATAAGCCCGATGGGTCGAGTTTCACGCAATCGAAATACAAGTACGATGAGAATGGTAGCCTAATTGAGGAGCGTTGGAGCGAGGGCGGATCGGAGGAATTCTCGCATAAGCAATCGCGCTACAACGATGGGGGAAACGTGCTCGAAACCGATTCATACTTTGCCCCATACCGGTATAGGGTTCTATACAAATACACCTACGAGTATTTCTAGATAGTTTTCTCCACCGGAGAAATATAGTATTGCGCAAATCGTTATTATGGTTGCGTATAATCTTATTGAATTATGGTAAAAGATTTTAGTAGTTTTCAGCCTGTTGACCCTTTTGCATTGCAGGAGAATGTTTTCGACTTGCTCGATAAGGAGTGGATGCTCATCACTGCTGGTAATGAACAGCAATTTAATACGATGACGGCATCGTGGGGTAGCTTGGGGTTTCTTTGGCGCAAGCCAATCTCCATTATCTTTGTGAGACCTCAACGACACACATATCAGTTTACAGAGGAGTACGATACCTATACGCTTTCGTTTTTTGGCCACGGTAACTTTCGCAAAGAGCTTTCATTCTGTGGATCGAAATCGGGGAGAGATTACGATAAGGTTAAGGAAACGGGCTTAGTACCCATTGCTACACCTAACAATTCTATGGCTTTTGAACAGGCTAGACTTATCCTTGAATGTCGCAAATTGTACGCCGATGATATTAAGCCTAACGCTTTTGTCGACACCCTTCTTGACAAGGAAATTTACCCGACAAAGGATCACCATAGGTTTTACATTGGTGAGATTGTTGGGTGTTATCAAAAGAAGATATAGCGCGTTGCCAAAGGAGGTGCTTAATCAATGGAACCCCTAATGTTGTCGAGGTTGCGGCGTTCTTTCTTGGTTGGGCGTCCAGTGCCGCGTGCCCTTGTCCCTTGAAAAGCCAGAAATCCATGATCTAATTTTGCCAGCTCATCGGCTGGTGTGGTATTATCAAGGTAGTCGGGAACAAGTTTGGCACCAACTCTGCTTTTGGGGATATCCTTTACGATGTACGAGTATACAACAGGGGGTTTCCTAACCGTAATTGCATCACCTGGTTTCACCTCTTTCGATGGTTTCACCTCGGCATCGTTTACCTTTACGCGTCCTTTTTTGCACTCCTCGGTTGCAATACTGCGAGTTTTAAAAATCCGGACAGTCCACAACCACTTATCAACTCGTGCTACAGATTCGTTGTCCACAGCCTGCTTATTTTTTGTTGAAAAAGTTCATTGTTCTTTCCACTCCAATTGTTCCAAAGCTAAAGATTATATCCTTTGCCGCAAGGCAGCGCTCTGGCAATATTTCTTCTTCCTCGGGGGTCCACTCGCCAAGAACATAATTTACTTGCGATCCTTTTGGAAAATCACCTCCAATGCCAAATCGGAGTCTGGCAAAATTAGGTGAACCAAGTACCTCAATAATATCGAATAGCCCATTGTGTCCTCCATCACCACCTTTAGCTCTAAGCCGGAGCGTACCTATGGGTAATGCAATATCATCGACCACCACCAGCAGGTTCTCGATTGGGATTTTCTCCGTTTTGAGCCAGTATGATACTGCCTTACCGCTGAGGTTCATGTAGGTTGAAGGCTTAAGCAGGATAAAGATTCTTCCCTTGTGTTTTACCTGAGCGATATCGCCGTAACGCTTGGTGCTAAAAACAGTATTGGACGCCTTTGCAAGTGCGTCCAATACCTTAAATCCTATGTTGTGGCGGGTATTGGAGTATTCGGGTCCAATATTCCCTAGACCAGCAATCAGGTATTTCATGATTGCAATGATTTGCTAGTTATTACTTAGTTTCTCCAGCAGCTGCTTGAGCACCCCTTGCAGCCCTAGTAAGCTTAACGGTTGCAATAACGGTTGATTTTGGCTCAATAATATCAAACTTATCGAATGAAAGTTCGCTTACTAAGCGACTTTTGCCAAGACCAAGCTCAGTGATGTCTACTTCAATAACCTCGGGTAAATCTTTTGGGAAACCGTAAGCCCTAAGTTTGCGTGTAGTAAGGCTTAGTTTACCACCCTGCTTAGCTCCTTCGGCCGATCCGGTGAGTTTCACAGGTAGGCCAACAGTGAGTTTCTTGTCGTCAAAAACCTGAAGCAAGTCAAGGTGAAGCACCTTGTCGGATACGGGGTGAAACTGCATCTCCTTAACGATTGCCTTGTAGGTTTTACCCTCAACACTAAGGTTAATGATGTGAACGTCTGGGGTGTAGATGATTTCTTTCAGTTCCCTTTCAACCAGGGTGATCATCAGGTTCTCTTTGCCGCCGTAAAGGATGGCAGGAACGCGCTCTTCTCTTCTAATTTGCTTGGCAAATTTCTTTCCTGTTTCGGTTCTTACCGAACCGTTTAAGTTAATCTCTTTCATTTTAATGTAATACGTTGTGTTAATAATTGACGCTACTCAGGACTGCCCCCTCGGTGTTAGCCAGCCCCCCATCGCGCCACTACTAAATTTGGTTGAGGGGAAATTTGGGCTGCAAATATAATTATTTTTTCTCAACTATTAGCAATTCAGCGCTAGTAAGTTAGATGATGAACTTTTCGCTAATAGATTCGAAGTTATAAACCTTATTTATCACATCGGCAAAAAGTTCGGCCACTGTCAGCACCCTAATTTTCTCTGTGTTCACTCCCTTTTTTAGGGGTATGGTATCGGTAACTACAAGTTCGGTGATTGACGATTCGGCGATGCGGTCGTATGCTGGACCAGATAGGACAGGATGTGTTGCAAAAGCACGAACACTTTTTGCCCCTTTGCTCATCATCATGTTGGCAGCAGCGGTAAGCGTTCCTGCAGTATCAACCATATCGTCCATAATAATTACGTTTTTGCCCTCTACATCTCCAATTGCGGTGAGCTCACCTACCTGATTTGCTCTTTCGCGGGTTTTATGACAGATAATAAGCGAAGCATTTAGAAAACGTGAGTAAGCATTGGCTCTTTTGGCTCCCCCCATATCGGGTGCTGCTATGGCAATATTGTCTAGATTCAAACTTTTTATGTACGGTACAAAGATCGACGAGGCATACAGATGATCAACAGGAACATCAAAAAATCCCTGAATTTGATCGGCATGGAGATCCATAGTCATCACCCTGTCGACACCTGCTGCGCTAAGCAAATTGGCAACCATTTTGGCTCCAATGGAAACGCGGGGCTTATCCTTACGGTCTTGCCTTGCCCACCCAAAGTATGGGATAACCGCAACCACCTTGTATGCCGATGCTCTATGAGCAGCATCAATCATCAGGAGCAGTTCAAAAAGATTGTCAGATGGGGGAAATGTTGATTGAATTATGAAAACTGTAGCACCTCTAACCGATTCGTCCAGGCATGGTTGAAATTCACCATCGCTAAAATCGGTTACGTACGACTTGCCGAGTGGACAGCCGTAGTAGCGTGCAATCTCTTTGGCAAGATATTCGGAATTTCTTCCAGTGAAAAATTTTATGCAGTGTTGTTTGATCATGGGGTAGGTGTATTTTGCGTGCAAATTTAAGTCAAATAAGTATATCGATAAAATAATTATTGCTTTTGTTTAGCAGAGTTTTTTATCGAATTATTAGAGTGCTTTGCCTGCCTTGAGTCTTGAATGCTAACATTTGGCTAATTGCGTTTAGGCAACTCACATTTTAATTGCATAAAATTTTATACAACTCAATAAAAAGAATTGCTTATACTCATTTTGCGTACTTGGTTTAACGGGAATACTCTTACGCAGACTCTAAGGGCGTATTTTGATATAAGTCGAATAACTCAAACAGATTCTTTGAGTAATACTATGATCCATACTTGTAAAAAACCACCCATTTTTTGCTTTGGATGGTTCGTAAAATTGTTTTAAACGGAATTGGCAACCTATTTCGGCTGATCTTTTAATAGCTTGTTAATGCTGTCGATGTAATTCAGAATTTCGTCGCGGCCTGTTCGCGTTACTGCAGAGCTGATAAATAGGGGAGGAAGTTCTTCCCAACTTTCGGATAGATGTTTTTTGTAGAGCGAGATTGACTCGTTTAGCTTTACAGAACCTAACTTATCGGACTTGGTAAATACTAGTGCAAAGGGGATTCCGTTATTGCCAAGCCAGTTGATAAATGTTGAGTCGATAGGCTGGGGCTTGTGGCGCGAGTCGATGAGGACAAAAAGACAATGTAAGGTTTCTCTCGTAAGGATATACTGGGATATCATTTCAGCAAATTCGGTTCGCTGCTTTTTCCCAGTGCGTGCATATCCATAGCCTGGCAGATCGACTAAGAACCATGATTCGTTAATATCAAAATGGTTGATAAGCTGCGTTTTCCCGGGAGTACCTGATACTTTGGCCAAGGTTTTAATCCCGGTTAACATGTTGATGAGAGACGATTTACCCACATTGGAACGGCCTATAAATGCGTACTCGGGCAATGTGGACTCGGGACACTGTGAAACCTCGGGGCTGCTCTTAACAAATTTTGCTGTCCGGATAACCATAACAAATAATTTTTGAGTATTCTCACATTGCACTCAATGTGCTGGTTCGTGGTAATGATGCTGCAAAGGTAACAAAAGTATTGATTATCCTTAAAAAGCCTGTGTATGGGGTTGTGCCAAAATCCAAAAAAGGCTATTTGTATGATTCTAACACTTGACGGATAGCCTTCTGGCAAACAGGGCAAAAGCCTTTGGCCTCGTTGCTTTTCATTCGGCAATCGATATATGGGCGGTAGACCCCTTTAGCCATATAGCCACCCCCTTCGTAAACACCAATCGTGTTTTTGTTAGCTTCTTTTGCAGGGGTAGGTATGGGTATTTTTGTTTCAATCATATCTGCCCACTTGGCCTTAAAGTTGACCATAGTAGTGATGTTCTGTTCCCATGGCTCAACATCTAGTGGGTAGAAGTTTTCGTAAGCCACATCGGATGTGTAGTACTCGTCGCCAAGGCCAGCCAAGCCGTGCCCCAGTTCGTGAATAAAAACTATGCTCGCCAAGGGATTGTCCGATGTGGCCACATTGTAGTGGTTGTATATACCACCTCCACCGTAATCGGTAGTATTAACGAGTATATATACCACATCGCCGGGTGCATTGGCTGCAATATCCATGATATCGAACGATTTGATGCTGGTGAGATAACGGTCGATACCAAATGTATTGAAACTTGAGCCGGCTGCGGTGCGGTTCCAAATGTTGGCTCTGGGATTGGTTGGGCCACTTGCCTCCGACGGCGACTCAACTGCCCAAATATTAATATCGTTGGTGAACTCGGTAAACGGAACTTGCGCAAAAAGGTAATCGGCCATTTTCTTTACATCTTTGCAGAACTTGTCCATTTGGTCAATGGTATAGCCCTCAGCAATAAAAGTAATGTCGAGTTTTTGGTTGGGGCTTCCGCTATTTACAATTTGGGTAACGGGGTGTTGTGCCCACTGGTTTTTTGTTATGCCAATATCGTCGGGGTTTATCTCTAGGCTTTGAAGTTTCTCGAACTGGCCGGTTTGTTTGTTACGGCCATAAAAAATTACATCAACAAGATTTTTGGGAAAGGGGATACGCGTTACTTGCTCAAATGCTTTGCTTTGGTAGGTTGCCTCGTTAACGGTTTGCCACTCTTGGAAAAGTGTACAAAAACCATACGAAAACAGAAGGGTTTGAGTGGCCTTATCCAATACCTCAACTTTATAGTTCCCGAGGTTAAGCTTGTCGACGGTGTTTGTGTGCGATCCGCTCCAATATGGTTCTGCCTTAAGCTCTTTAAAAAAGATTTGCTGTGAGTTAGCATTACCTGCTAGTACATAATCTATTCGGAGGGCTTTATTCTCGAACCATTTTTCAAACTCTACTTGAGCCAGGGTTGATCCACTGACGGTTGCCAATAGAAATAGCGAGGCCAATAGTTTTAAGTGAAAGTGCTTCATATCCGTAATATTAAGTGTGCTGTGGTTGGCTAGACAATTCTAATAACGGCAAATATACTACACTATACCTTAACTTAAGATAGATTGTTAATGGCCGAGTTAACATTTAAGAGCAGATTTGTTAAAGAGTTGTATTCTGTGCGTACTCTTCTGCTTGGCGGAAAACTCGCAAGAAATTCTCGCCCCAAATCTTTTTAATGTCTTTCTCCTTGTACCCTCTGCGAAGCAGTTCTACTGTAATATTGATCATTTCGCTAGCATCAAAACATCCCTCAATGGCTCCTCCGCCGTCAAAGTCGCTACCTATTCCCACATAATCAATACCAACAAGATTTACCACATGGTCGATATGGTCTACCAGATCTTTTACAGTAGCTAATTTAGGGGGAAACTCATCGTTAATGGCGTACCACTCTTCCACTGCTTTTTTTCGAGTTTCTGGATCCAGGTTGCGGAAACTCCCGTATTTTTCATTTAAGGCTGTACGAGCGCTATCGCGGGCAGGGTATGGTTCGGGGGTTTTCAAATAATCGCTTAGCAGGCACATTTGGATAACGCCACCGTTTTGTGCTAATTTTTTCAGCATATCGTCAGTTAGGTTGCGCGGGTTGTCGCAAATTGCTCTAACGCAGCTGTGCGAAGCAATAACTGGGACTTTGGAATATTCTAAAACCTGATAAAAAGCATTGTCGGAAATGTGGCTAACATCTACCATCATACCTAAACGGTTGAGTTCCCTCACTACTTCAATACCAAACGGGCTTAGCCCGTTGTGTTCTGGGCCATTGGGGTCGGTTGATGAATCGCAAATATCGTTGTTTCGGGTGTGCGATAGCGTTAAGTAGCGTGCTCCTAGATTGTAGTACTGCTGTAATCTGCTCAAATCCTTTCCAATGGGATATCCGTTCTCTACACCTATATATACTGATCTTTTGTTATTGTTCTTTAGAGTGTACACATCGCTCGATTTTAGCGCAATGTGTGCCCTGTCGGAGTAAATTTTCACATTTTCAAGCACAGCATCAAAAATGCTTAGGGCGTGGTTGTGAACTTCGTCGTACTTCTCAGGATTTCTCTCACCCTGACCAATAAATACAGCAAAGAATGCAGCGTCCAGCCCACCATCCTCCATTTTTTTCAGATTAACCTTGCCGCGCGATTTTTGGTTTTCGCCGCTAAAATCGAATCCATCGCGGTTGAACATAAGCGGTGTATCAGTGTGCGTATCTATGGTTACAATCCTGGAATGTATATCCCGTGCTTTGTTTTGTAGCTGCTCCTCATTTTGAGTACAGCCAGCCAAAAGGGTTAGGCTAAGTAGTAAGGGCGTTATTCTTTTTACCATTGGAGTAATGTGATTGTTTTACAATACCCATAAGACTTTTGATATGGTATAGGGTTTAACAACCAGAGTAAAGCAAAATTGTAAAAAGCAAAAGCCCAGGTCTTTGTTCCCCGGGCTTTTAGTTTGTAAAATTATAGATGTTTTACTATTCGGTTTTGATCTCAATTTTTAAACCTATTTCATCATGAACGAAATTATCTTTTAGGTTGTCAAATATCGATTTTGAGCCGTAGTTTACATTCCATTCGGTTCGGTTAATTACAAACTGAGGTGTTTGGGCGTGAACACCTTGTTCTGTAATTTTTATTTTGGCAGGGAAATTTACCTTTTTGGTAATTCCCCTCAGGGTTAAATTCCCTTCAATTCTATGGGTTGGTGTAACCTTGTCATCTGCCTCGGTGCCTGAATTCATAGGGGTTATGGAGGAAAATTTGAATGTTGCCGTGGGAAAGGAATCAACCAGAAAGAAATCGGCTGATTTTAGGTGCCCAACCAGGTTACCATTCATTTTAGGATCTTCAATATCGAGCACAACAATGGAGTTCATATCCAAAGTAAACTCGCCTCCTAGCAATTCACCATCTTTAACATATAACGAACCTTCTTTTATGGATAGGGTTCCATTGTGTGTGCCGGTTGGCTTTGTACCAAGCCACTTTATTTGGCTTGCATCAAGGCTAGGCTTTAAAACCTGGGCATCCTTTGGGAAGTTAATTTCGATGGCTTCGCCCGATTTTACCTTTTCGCCCTCGGGGTTTTGCATACAGCTTGTTGTTGCTATGGTCATTGCGGCCATAATGAAAAAAATTACTCTTGTTTTCATAGTTTATAATTGTTTTGGTTTAGCAAGTTTTATAATAAAAAAAGCATTGCTTCTTGTTATGTCTAAGAAACAATGCTTTACAAAAAAAGTTCGAAACTAAGATTTAGTGCTATTCTTCCTGTTCCCCCTCAAAAGTATAATCGGAAAGATTAAAGCGTTCCAGTATCGATTTGTCGTTAATTTCCTTTGATAGTGATGTGATTGTATCGATGGGAACCTGAAACAGATCGAGGATTAGTAATCCATCCAGCGCATTATTGAATTTGGGATCAACGTTAAATCNNCAATGATTTTCCCATTTAGCTTAACATACTTTTTAAGAAGCACGGGCATCCTAAAATCATCCGATTCAATACCTTGAATAAACTTATCGAGTTTGTTCAGGTCGTTGCTTTTCTCAAAAATCACCTCAGTGTCGTCTTTACTTACGGGTACTCTAAAGGTGTTACGGGGCGAAATGAATCGGGCAAATTCGTGGTCGTAATAGTTGGTCTTCATGAAATTGATGATTATTCCCTTTGAGAAATTTGAGAATCGGCTCGATATGCTAACTGGCCCAATCAGGTACCTATACTCAGGATTTTTGATTAGGAAATATAGTATCCCTTTCCAAAGGAGGAAAAGGGGTAGGGGTTTGCGTTGGTACTCTTTCACAATGAATGAGCGGCCCAGCTCTATGCTTTGACCAAGGATTGAATGGAACCCGTTATCAATTTTAAAAAGGCTTTGGATGTAAAATCCCTTTTTACCGTATCGATCCAGAATCTCCTTTCCTTTGCCAACTCGATAAGCTCCCACAATTGTTTTTTGCTCCTCATCCCAAATAAAAAGCTGGTTGTAGTATAGGTCAAATTCATCCACATCCATTTTTCGGTTTGTGCCCTCACCAATCTCTCTGAATGTTACTTCGCGCAGTCGACCTAGCTCGGTCATAATATTGGGCATATCAACCGAAGGAGCACAAAACACGCAAAAGTTTTTGCTTTTAAAAAGCAAGTGATTCTCGGTAAGCGACTCAACCTCACTTTGTATTAGCTCTGGAGGAACGGGTTGGATTATTTCCGAAGGTTTAGGCTCGGGCTTTAATCGGTACGAAAAAAACTTTTTCACCTCTATGGACGAACCCAGGGCGTAGGTTTTCAATCGGAGGAAGCGACCAAACCGAGCTATATCGGTGAATTCATTCTGCTCCTTCACAGAGATGGGTATTCCCATCCGTAGTTTCACCACCTTGTTCTTCTTATTAAAAAGTTCCGAAGGGAGTTTAGCCGTGCGAAGCATAGGATGAATTAGTCCAAGAATGTGGAAAAGCCTGCTGTTTGTCCCCTTAAAGTATACTGGGATAACAGGCACCTCCATCTTTTTGATAAATTTGATGATAGATTCGTTCCACTGTTTATCGGCCACACCGGGCGACTCGGTGTTGTAGTAGGTTGACACCTCGCCAGCCGGAAAAATTCCCAGAGGCTTTCCTTCGCGAACGTGATTTAGCGCTCCTTTAATTCCGGCTACACTTGACGAAATTTGAGTTTGACCCTCAAAAGGATCAACCGGGATAATGTAATCCTTAATAGGTTCAATTCTGCGTAGCAGAAAGTTGGCCATAACCTTAAAGTCGGGGCGAATCTCTGAGATTATTTTCAGCAGAATCATTCCGTCTATCCCTCCGTATGGATGGTTCGATACTACGATGAAAGGCCCCTCTTTAGGGATTCTTTGCAACTCCTCTGGGTTAAGTTCATAGCGTATCTCAAGCTTATCCAGGAGTGTATTCAGGAAATCAAGTCCCTGAAGGTGACTTATTTTGGAGTACTCTTTGTTTATCTTATTAATTTTCAGGATAGACATTAACATTTTAGCAATGCTATCACCACCCACGGTGTTAAGTCCGGCTGCTTTTCTGAAATCTTTTGGATCAACTAATTCCATTTTCTTATTAAATTTAGTCCCGATTTATTCATTCAATTTATGTCGCAATTTACAAAATTCTTATGTTCAAACTTCCTCATCTTATCATTATTGGACTGAATATAGATTTGTAGTTACCTCTGTGAATACAGAATTTGCTATGCAACAGCGTACTGTTTGTGTAATAAATATTATTTCAATAATTTGTATCACCTCAATTATTTTGATATTTCTTTAAAACAATCAATCAAAGCATTAATTTTGCACTAACATTAAATGATGACAACTAAAGACTACAACTATGAAAAAACTTGTTGTGCTGCTATGCTTAGTAAGCTTAAATGTGGCCGTATTTGCCAATCGAAATGTAACGCGTATTGAGGATATTAAAACTTTCTTGGGCACAACCACCTATGTGGTGCTTGAGGATAATCCCATGTCGGAGTACAATTTCAAGATCAAGGAAGCGGTTGAAAGATCCTGGACCATTACCCCTTACGAGTTTATTAAAGCAACTGAATTCGAGGAAATGCGTTCCGATATCAGCAAATCCTTTTTGGTTAAGCTCGATATAAAATTCACTGGCGATAAGCTGGAGGCAACCTACAACTTTCTATCGGTTGTTTTGGGAGCCGCTGTTAAAAAGCACACCGATTTACCCGATGTGTGCTCATTGCCTTTAGGTTACAAGGCTGTTGGCGAAGATAGCTATGCCTACAAGTTAGAAGGATTGCTGAGAGCAGCACAGTATCACATTAAGAATTTGGATAAAAATCCAAAGCTTATCAAGAAGAATGTATTTAAGCAATATAACAAGAACAGGAAGCAGGTTAAGGAAAAGGAACTTTGGGTTGTTGAGCAGGATTTGGATAAAACGGTTCGTAGTCTAACCGATGTCCGCAAGAATTATCCCCACACGGTAAAAATTGTAACACCTGAGGATATTGAGAAAGCAGTAGCCGAGAAAAACCCCAATGTTATTTACCTGCATAAAGTAGGCCCCGATGGCACACGCCTTCAGGCGCGTTGCTACAAATTGCTTATAGATGCTGCCGATGGTAAGCAGTATTACCACAACTTCCATAACATTAGCGGGAAGAAAGGCGACGGTTTTCTGGCTAAGGATTTTAAAAAGATTAAGTAGATACTAATAAAGCATTGAGCATCGCAAAATCAAAATGGTTTTGCGATGCTTTTTTACAAACCAAACTATTCATTCAAAGGGTATGGCCGACGAAAAGATTATTTTCTCAATGGTGGGTGTGAGCAAAGTGTTTCCACCTCAAAAAAAAGTTCTCAACAACATTTACCTTTCGTTTTTCTATGGTGCCAAAATTGGTATCATTGGTCTTAACGGTTCGGGTAAATCAACCCTGCTAAAAATTATTGCTGGAATAGATAAATCCTATCAGGGTGAGGTGGTATTTTCACCGGGCTATTCTGTTGGCTATCTCGAGCAGGAACCTCATCTCGACGAAACCAAGACGGTTAAGGAGATTGTTGAAGAGGGCGTAATGGATGTGGTTAACCTTATGCGTGAGTACGACGAGGTGAACGCCAAGTTTGCCGAACCCATGACCGACGACGAGATGATGAAGCTGGTTGAGCTGCAGGGCGAGCTAACCGAGAAAATAGATCATGCCGATGGCTGGAACCTCGATTCCAAGCTGGAGCGAGCCATGGATGCGTTACGTTGCCCCGAGCCCGATGCATCAATAAAAGTGCTATCGGGTGGTGAGCGAAGGCGTGTAGCGCTATGCCGCCTTCTGTTGCAGGAACCCGATGTGCTGCTGCTCGATGAACCAACCAACCACCTTGACGCCGAGAGCGTGCAGTGGCTCGAGATGCATTTGCAGCAATATAAAGGAACCGTAATTGCCATTACTCATGACCGTTATTTCCTCGATAACGTGGCAGGTTGGATTCTCGAACTCGATAGGGGCGAGGGAATACCCTGGAAAGGGAACTACTCATCGTGGTTGGAACAAAAATCGACCCGTTTGGCTCAGGAGGAAAAGCAGGAGAGCAAACGCCGCAAAACTCTTGAGCGCGAACTCGAATGGGTTCGTATGTCGCCCAAAGCTCGCCAAGCCAAAAGCAAGGCCCGTCTTTCGGCATACGATAAGCTGCTTAATGAAGATTCTAAGCAGAAGGAAGAACGATTAGAAATATTTATACCCAACGGCCCAAGGCTTGGCGACTCAGTAATTGAGGCCAAAGATGTGGCCAAGGGCTATGGCGATAGGTTGCTATACGATAACCTTAACTTTAAGCTACCCCCCAACGGAATTGTTGGTATTATTGGACCTAACGGAGCAGGAAAAACTACCCTATTCCGTTTGATTATGGGGATTGAAACCCCCGATAAAGGAACCTTTGAGGTAGGCAAAACCGTAAAGTTGGCTTATGTCGACCAGCAGCACTCAGCCATCGATCCCGAAAAAACTGTTTTCGAGGTAATTTCTGGTGGTCTCGATTTTGTGATGCTTGGCGGACGACAAGTGAATGCTAGGGCATACGTAGCACGATTTAATTTTACTGGGGCCGATCAGGAGAAGAAGTGTGGCGTGCTGTCGGGGGGTGAGCGCAACAGGTTGCACCTAGCGCTTGCGCTAAAGGAGGAGGGTAACGTTATCCTGCTCGATGAGCCCACCAACGATATCGACGTGAACACCCTTCGGGCGTTGGAGGAAGGTTTGGAAAATTTTGCCGGTTGTGCCGTTGTGATTAGCCATGATCGCTGGTTCCTCGACCGTATTGCTACGCATATACTTGCTTTTGAGGGCGATTCGCAGGTATACTTCTTCGAGGGATCGTTTAGCGAGTATGAGGAGAACAGACGTAAACGTTTGGGCGATGAGGAGCCCAAACGTATTAAGTACCGTAAGCTGGTTGAATAGTTTACCTAAGAGAATACATTTGTATAAATATCAGAATAAACCCTAAACCTTTTTCTATGGAACCAATTGTATATGTAAGCAACGAGGAGCGTACCATGTCTATGCTTTGCCATTTGAGCGCACTGGCTATGTTTGTTATTCCCTTCGGCAGCATTCTGGGGCCTCTAATTGTTTGGCTTATCAAAAAGGATCAGTACGTTGAGGTGGATAGGCAGGGCAAGGATGCCCTGAACTTTCACTTATCAATGCTTATCTATTCAATAGTTGGTGGTATCCTTATTTTTTTGCTTATTGGTATTTTTGTGCTAATCGTTTTGGCCATTTTGCGGCTTGTGTTTATAATTGTAGCCTCGGTAAAATCGAATAGCGGAGAGCGGTTTGAGTACCCCCTTTCAATAAAATTTATTCAGTAACCATTTTGAAAGTAAGGTTTTTCTCCATATTGATACTATTTGCCTCTTTGCTGATATCCTCTTCATCGCTTGGGCAAAGGGTTAAGTACCGCCATTGTAAAAATCAGGTGTCGTTGGAAAACTATCGCCAACAGGTACAAAATCCTAAGTATTCGCCTGTTGCAGCTGGTGTTTTAAATTATTTGTTTCCAGCTGCTGGTTACATCTATGTTGGTGAGCCGCTGAGAGGAGCAGGGGTTTTTGCTGCCGAGATGGCTACCTTTAGCGTTTTTGTTATGGGGCTTACAATGACTATGGGGACAGATTATAATACAGGAAAGTCACCTGCTGGGGCGCGCGAAACCATGTTTGCTGGAATTATTGCAACAGGAATTATACACACCTGGTCCATTTTCGATGTGGTGAAGGTTGCCAAGGTCAAAAATATAGCGTACCAGGGTAATGGTTATGCGCTTAGACTTGTGCCCGATTTTCAGTTTCGCAATACGCAATATAGCTTTGGTGCACATGCTGGAGTTAAACTTTGTTTAATGTTTTAGATTCTTATTACTATTTTATCACGTGGTGAACGCCTAAGGAATATTATTACCTTAGGCGACTGCTGGCAAGCAGGCTTAGCGTAGCCAAAAGGTTATTGATAAATTTTGAGGGTTCCGCAAGCGATAGATCGGTTTTTAATTATTTTTGTGTACATTAATGTTAATCAGATATAAAACTAACTTTTATTCTTGTGAAGAATCTAATAATTATTCTATTTGTACTTGTTCACACAGTAAGTTATGGGCAAAGTAAACTTACTCCGAAACATATTGAGAAAAGAAATTATCAGGAGGTAATAGGATTTGCCGACGACGACGAGAAACAAGATATCGATAAGTTCCCTATGTATCCCGAGGGGAAAAAGGGTGTACATAAACTTGTATATAAGCATCTGATGTATCCTCCTATGGCAAAGAAAAAAGGAATTCAGGGTGATGTAATAATTCAGTTCTTTGTCGATACCGTTGGAGAGGTTGTTGATATCAAGGTATATAAAAGCGTGCATCCTCTTCTCGACCAAGAGGCAATCAGAGTGGTGAAAAAGATGAAGAAATGGGTACCTGCCCAAAAAGATGGTCAGCCTATAAAAGTTGATTTCAAACTTCCCTTTGTGTTTAGGTTGTGATATCTAGTATGATCTGGTTTTTGATTGTAAGCGATAATATGTGAGTTGCGTTACATGAACCAGCCATTGATTTCAACCCTAATTGATGGGTTTACGGCGTAGGCAATAATTACTGATATTACAAGACCAATAAGAGCAAGTAAAACATCTTTTCCAATTATTCGCAAGGTTTTACTCAGGCTTTTGTGATTTGTTTTCATAATATTCATACCAATTTCTCGACCAGCCAGCAAACCCAAGAAAACCCACGTTGTGCTCATGGGCACAGTGCTGTATACAAGATGAAATGCCATAAGTAGCGAGTAAATCAAGTCTACAATGGTAGCTGGCCTTACATCGGTAATATCCGTTTTGGTGGTAACAATCTGTTGTATTCTACCTCCCTTGTTGTAGAATATTATACCCAGCCCCCCAAATACAATTGCAGCAACCGCAATAAATTCGCCAATGTTAAGCTGACGGGGAAGGAAAACCGCAATATTGGCGGCATCCTGCATAATCCATAAACACCATAGGGCTCCACTGGTAATCCATTGTGTTACCACCCAGCCCGAATGGGCTTTTCCCTTAAATGTTTTTTTAAAATATTTGGCTAGCAACAAGTATAAAACAAACGATACTGCAAATGCTATAAAATACCCACTCAAACTTTTAGTTAGAACCTTACCAATGGCACCACTGCTTGCGGCAAAGGAGCTGAGCAGTAGGAATGTGGTGGATATGGGCATCCGCATCCGAGTGATAATGATCAGCAGGATTGGAGCCGCAATCTGTAGAAAATCAAATGCAGCAGGATTTTCTTCAAAACCCTTTGTGGCAAGACGCTTAAACGATATATCACCATCGAACAAGAAGTAGCTGATGGCTATTGTGCCCACAAATAGGCCTCCAATATATAGCCACAAAACCCACCACTTTCGGTGTGCATTCGATGAGAGAAATGTGCCAATGGTTTGTATACTATCATTCGATACTACCGAGTAGCCTGCTACAGCAAATCCAAACCACATGGCTAATGATGGGGTGTTGTAAACCAACGATGCCAAAACAAACAGCAGAAGTATAAAAACAAGGAAATTGGACTCGTTTCTGAAAACATCAACAAATCCAAGCTGTTTCCTAATATTATTTTTCTTTACCATGTAGGTTAAATTTATGCAAATTAACAGGTAGTTTCGTTCGCCAATGTTACGGAATAGCTAATTGTGTGTTAACTAATTCTGAGCAACATAGATCGTTATGGTATGGAATTCTGCATATTTGGTAAAAACTGAGTTCTTAATGTCAAGACTGCGATCTTAATCCAACTGATAATTATCGAAAAGAGTTTGTTGCAACACGCCTCTTTATTCTCCATTACCTGTTTGCTAACATACACATTACCTCAATATTTTCTATCTTTGCAGGCAATTATAAAAAATCTGCTAAATGGCTTTCAATAAACCATCAATACCCAAAGGAACGCGCGATTTTCCGCCTGCCGAGATGGCAAAACGTAACCATATTTTCGACACCATAAAATCGGTTTTCCGTAATTACGGCTACCAGCCCATCGAAACGCCGGCAATGGAGAACCTATCTACATTGCTTGGCAAGTATGGCGATGAGGGTGATAAGCTGCTTTTCAAAATCCTTAACTCGGGCGATTTCACCAAGGGTGTTCAACCCACCGACGTGTCGGCGGAGAATGCCAATGCCCTATCGACCAAGATTTGTGAAAAGGGATTGCGCTACGACCTAACCGTGCCGTTTGCTCGGTTTGTGGTTCAGTACCAAAACGATATTTCATTCCCGTTTAAGCGATATCAAATTCAGCCCGTGTGGCGTGCCGATAGGCCGCAGAAAGGTCGCTATCGCGAATTTTACCAGTGCGATGTGGATGTTATTGGCTCCAACTCGCTACTCAACGAGGTAGAGCTGGTGCTCATTATCGACGAGGTTTTCCACAAGTTGGGCATTAGTACTACTATCAAAATAAACAATCGCAAGATTCTTAGCGGTATGGCCGAGGTGGTGGGCGAAACCGAAAGGCTAATTGATATTACTGTTGCCATCGACAAGATTGATAAGATTGGTATCGAGGCGGTGAACAGTGAGCTGGCCGATAAAGGCGTTTCGCAGACGGCCATCGAGCAGTTGCAGCCCATAATCCAGCTTCAGGGAACAACTGCCGAGAAGCTGGAGATCCTTTCGAAATCTTTGGCCACGTCAGAGATTGGGCTGAAAGGCATTGAGGAGATGAGAACCATCTTTTCGACCCTTGAGTCGATAGGTGGATTGACAACAACCGTTGAACTCGACCTGTCGCTTGCCCGTGGTTTGAACTACTACACTGGAGCAATTTTCGAAGTTAAGGCCAACGATATGGAGATGGGTAGCATTTGTGGCGGTGTGCGATACGACGATCTAACAGGAATTTTCGGTCTTAAAAATGTTTCGGGCGTGGGAGTATCATTTGGTGCCGACCGTATTTACGATGTGATGCAGCATTTAAACCTGTTTCCCGAGAGCCTGTTGGCCAGTTCGCAGGTTATGTTCGCTAACTTTGGCGATAAGGAAGCGGTGTTTTGTCTCCCAGTAATTCAGCAGCTTCGTTCGGCCAGTATTTCAGCTGAACTATACCCCGATGCTGCCAAGATGAAAAAGCAATTCGATTATGCCAACAAAAAAAATATTGGATATGTGGCCATTGTTGGCGAATCGGAAATGCAAAATGGAGAAATCTCCATAAAGAATATGGCAACTGGGAATCAGGAAACGATAAAGGTTAGCGAAGTTCATAACTACTTTTTAAAAATACAAGAACTGTAGAAAATCAATAATACCATGTCAAAAACTCATTCAATATCTCCCAAACCCCTTACTTATGATCTGCTCGACGAGCTAGTAAAGGGTGGCTACACACTCGAAATTTCTGCCGAAGCCCAGGTTTTGATAAACCATTGTCGTGAGTATCTCGATAAAAAGATGGAAAATCACGACGAACCAATTTATGGTATAACCACAGGATTTGGTTCGCTGTGTAACAAGAACATCTCCAGGGATGAACTCTCGCAGCTTCAAAAAAACTTGGTGATGTCGCATGCTTGTAGTACGGGCGATGAGGTGGTGCCGGAAATTGTGAGGTTAATGCTAGTTCTCAAAGCACATGCTTTATCGCTTGGGCATTCGGGGGTACAGCTGGTAACCGTGCAGCGTATTGCCAATTTTTACAATAATGATATTCTGCCCATTGTTTACGATCGTGGATCGTTGGGAGCTTCGGGTGATTTGGCACCATTGGCCAATCTTTTCCTTCCGCTTATTGGCGAGGGCGAGGTACGATATAAAGGGATAAAACGTAATGCAGCCGACGTGCTTAAGGAGTTTGGCTGGGAACCAATCGAGCTAGAATCTAAAGAAGGCTTGGCGCTGCTAAACGGTACTCAGTTTATGAGCTCCCATGCAGTTTACGGTTTGCTCAGAGCATTCCGTATTTTGAAACTATCCGATGTGATTGGAGCAATCTCTCTTGAGGCCTTTGATGGGCGCATTGAGCCTTTCCACCCAAATCTGCACAGCGTAAGACCTCATAATGGCCAAATTGAAACGGCGGCAAATATCCGCAAATTGCTTGAGGGTAGCGAACTAATTTCGCGTCCAAAGAAACACGTTCAAGATCCCTACTCGTTTCGCTGTATGCCCCAGGTTCATGGTGCATCCAAAGATTCGATAGCCTACGTGGCTCAACTTGTGCTAACAGAGATTAACTCAGTTACCGATAACCCCACCATTTGGCCCGATGAAGATCTGATACTATCGGGAGGGAATTTCCACGGCCAGCCCTTGGCGCTTAGCCTCGATTTTGCAGCCCTTGCGCTTGCTGAATTGGGCAATATATCGGAGCGCAGGGTGGCGCAGCTAATTTTCGGTTTGCGCGGTTTGCCCGAATTCCTTGTGGCTAATCCAGGGCTAAACTCTGGGATGATGATACCTCAGTATGCTGCTGCTGCCATGGTAAGCCAGAACAAGCAGCTTTGCACACCCGCTTCGGTCGATAGTATTGTTTCGTCGAATGGACAGGAAGACCATGTGAGCATGGGGGCAAATGCAGCTACAAAGTTGCTTAGGATTATCGATAATGTGGAGCGTATCCTTGCCATCGAGATTCTAAATGCATCGCAAGCGCTTGAGTTTCGTCGCCCTGCCAAAACATCGCCTAAGCTTGAAAACGTAATAACGCAGTATCGCAAACAGGTTCGTTTTGTTGAGGAAGATGTTGTGATGTATAAAGAGATGGATAAAAGTCTTGAGTTTATCAGAAATATTAGTACTGCTGAGTTGTGCTAGATTACGAATAGTTTTTAAACGCTCTCTTGTTCTGAAATAGGTTGACTAATAGTTTTACAAATAGATAAGATTATTGGAATATTGTGAATCAGTTTTATATTTTTTTACCCTTAATAAGATTTTATCAAAGAAGTAGTTGGACAAAGTCTCAACCTTTCATTGAGATTATTGGATTGACTTAGCCGGCTGCCCCAAGTTTTTTAAAAATCTCATATGGAAGATAGAAGCGCATTTGAAGTACTGTTAGATTACCCTAAGTCCAAGGGGTTGCCTTTTGAAACACATAAGAATAGCAGACGTTTTTACGTATCGTCAAATGATCCAATATTGAAAACAAAATATGTTTTATTCAAGGAAGGTGCGTTATTCTTTTTTGCATATGATTCGTTTTCAAGTAAAGCTTCTATGAATCAAACATTTTCGGGAATATATTCAATATCAAACATTAATAAGGGTTTTGAGTGTGAAATCAGCAAAAAATATTGGGTAGATTTTGTTAGAAGAGGGAGAAAGAAAACAGGTATTAAAGTAATAGACGATAACCTCACAATACTATCAAACTCAGATAGAATAATCAAAGAATTTGTAAATAAAAGGATTGCCACAAAATTATTGCAGCTAGAGAGTGAAATTAGTCCACTAAGACTTATCGTAAAGAAAGATTATTTAGAACTTATTGATGAGTTAAAGGCTAAGAGTATAATTGGTCTTGAAACGAACAGGTGGATTTATGAGAGGGAGGAGATAGAATCATTATTTGAGAATGGAAGGGAAATTATTGAAGAACTTAATAATCCCATTGAATAATAAAATGTGTGGTAATGTGTATGTAGTCAGTGTATTAGCAAACTAATCCTTTTTCGTGCCGATGGTTATCTTAAAATCGTATGCAACTTACAACTACTAACCGTTAAAAAAACAAAAGCGCATTGGATTTCTCACAATGCGCTTTCTGTCAGGTTTAGGTTTAAGAAATATTGTTAATGCCCGTTTGTGGGGTATTCTACTAGTTTCTCCTCAACTTTTTCGACCATATTTTTCGATCCAACAATAAATGGAACCCTTTGGTGAAGCGAAGAGGGTTTTATATCTAATATCCTTTCGCTGCCAGTGCTAGCTTTGCCTCCAGCACTTTCTGCAAGAAAAGCTATGGGGTTACACTCGTAAATTAACCGCAGCTTACCGTTGGGTGCAGCGGCTGTTTCTGGGTATAGGAATATCCCACCTTTTAGCAGGTTTCTGTGGAAATCGGAAACTAACGAGCCAATGTATCGGGCTGAGTATGGACGACCGGTATCCTTATCCTCAACCTGACAGTACTTGATGTACTGCTGGATTCCCCTAGGCATTTTGGCATAGTTCCCCTCATTTATTGAGTAGAATGGGCCATCTTCGGGTGTTTTAATATCGTAATGCGACAGGCAGAACTCACCAATGGATGGATCAAGAGTGAATCCGTAAACCCCGTGTCCTGTGGTATAAACAAGCATGGTTGATGATCCGTAGATAATATATCCAGCGCATACTTGTTTCGAGCCAGGCTGCATAAAATCTTCAAGTACAGCCTTAGTGCCCCGTGGACTTATGCGGCGATAAATGCTAAAAATAGTCCCAATTGAAACATTCACATCAATATTCGATGAACCATCCAGCGGATCCATTGAAACTATGTAATTACCATCGAGCGAAAGATCATCATCAAATGTGATAATTTCCTGATCCTCCTCGGAGGCAACACCGCAGCATTCGCCCGACGATTTGAGCGATTGGATAAAGCGCCAGTTGGCAAATACATCTAACTTTTTTTGCTCTTCGCCCTGCACGTTCACGTCGCCTGCAAGTCCAAGGATATCCACAAGGCCAGCCTTGTTAACTTTTTTATTCACCACCTTGGCGGCAATGCCCATATGGTATAGTAGGCGAGTAAATTCCCCAGTTGCATAAGGGAATTCGGCTTGACGCTCAATAATAAACTGTGTAAGCGTCTTGATCGTGTAGCCTTCCATTAGTAAATCAATTTATGTGATGGAATTGGTGTTGTTTTGGATAGCAATTTTACGCATAATTATTCGATATAAAAAACAATTTTACCTGTTTTAAAACGTTTGCGAGTGATGTTGACGGATTGGCTTTAGACCACTTTTTCAACGTGATTAGTTTTTACGATTGTCATATGGATCAAATATTACTACTTTTGATGTCAACATCCGATTTATTGTTAATTCAACATCCGTTTACATGTTAAATGTTTTCAAATTTGGCGGAGCATCGGTTAAAGATGCCCAGGGAGTGAAGAATCTTGCAGAAATTGTAAGATCGAATACTGGTGATTTGATTGTTGTTATTTCGGCTATGGGCAAAACTACCAATGCCCTTGAGCAGCTCCTTGCGCACTATATTGCCGATAATCCAAAAGTATGGGATGATTTTTCAACAATACGTGATTATCACTTAACCATTGCTGCCAGCCTCTGCCAAGATGCTTGCCCTGATAGGGTAAAGGAGATTGAAGATCTGTTTATAAACCTAGAGCAACGTCTTAAGGTTCGGCCTCAGGGAAATTACAATTTCAATTACGATCAGATTGTATCGTACGGAGAGTTGATATCTACTAAAATAGTATCTATATATCTTAATGCGGTTGGAGTTAAAAACACTTGGGTTGATGTTAGGAGGGTGTTGAGAACCGATAGCAATTACCGCGAGGGGAATGTTGACTTTAAGGAGTCGCAAAAACTTTGCAAACAAAATTTTAATTTTACTGATGAAAAAATATTTGTTACACAGGGGTTTATAGGAGGAACAGCCGATGGTTACACCACCACGCTGGGCCGCGAGGGATCGGATTACACCGCTGCGCTCCTGGCCAACCTCCTCGATGCCCATAGCGTTACCATTTGGAAAGATGTGGATGGGGTACTAAATGCCGATCCGCGGATTTTTTCCGATACCATTAAGCTCGATAGGGTTTCGTTTAGGGAGGCCATAGAGTTGGCATACTGTGGGGCACAGATTATCCATCCTAAAACAATAAAGCCGCTACAGAATAAGCAGATATCGCTTTTCGTAAAATCGTTTACAAATATTTCTTCAAACGGAACTCGTGTATACCAAACTGAGGAGCACATAGATTATCCCCCAATACGAATTGTAAAGTCAAATCAGGTGCTTGTTTCGCTTACCCCCCGCGATTTTTCGTTTGTGATTGAAGATTGCCTCAGCAAGATATTTGCTGTACTCTATAACCATAGGGTGAAGGCAAATCTTGTACAGAGTTCGGCCATAAGTTTCTCTATTTGTGTTGACAACGAGGACCATTTTTTGCCTAGTGCAATTGAGGAACTTAACAGATCGTTTGAGGTGAAGTATAATAAGGGGCTTGAACTACTTACCGTTCGACATTTCACACAGGAATTAATCGACAAAATGCTTAAGGGAAGGAGTGTTTTTCTGCAGCAGAAAACCCGAAGTACAATTCGCGTGGTATATCAATCGAGCGAGCCTTAGGGTTGGCCTAACTTTACACCATCGGCAAATACTGAAGTATTTGTTTGGACTATTAGGTGAAAGTTGATGGTGATTAAATCGTTTACCTTTACCAATCCAAAAGCCGGCGAAGGTGGTTTAATATCAAAATCTGTCATGTTGATATTTTGCGACCCAACAAATCTGATGTCGGTACCGCTTATCCTAACCCACTGTATGGGGAAATTCATGGTTTGGCAATTGCCATTAATTGTAATGGTTGCCGAAACGTTTATATTGCCAGAGTGTGGATTTTGGACTTCGCTATGCATAAACTCTGCATCCAAAAGTTCGATTAGTATATTGGGATTTTTATGGGCTCCAAGGGCCTTGTACATATCTTTGTTGAGTATAGGATTTTTGCAGTCGAACGATTCAATTTCTAATGCCATTTGAGCTTCGGAGAATGCAATGGCATTGCCATTCTCGGTTGTGTTTACATATATTATCCCTTTGGTGAAGTTGCTGTTGGAAAAGCATTCAAAAGAATTAACATTACTTGAACCAGCAATGGAAATCCAACTCTGCTCCTGAATGGTATAGGAGTACTGGCTCACTGTGTTAGTAGTCACAGAGGTGGATATTAAGAAAAGCATTGCAAGGTTCGTAAGCATAGTTGATGATTATAAATTTTATACCTGCCCCGACATTCGGGGCAGGTATAATGTATTTAGAAACTAATGGCAGCTTCAACCATAACTCCGTTGAAATTTAGCTCGTGCCTGTAATCAGCAGCAGCAAAATCGTTGTAATTCTGACTTACATACTCCATCTTCACCAGCAAATTCTTTGTGGTGTACCAACCTAGCGATAGCTGAATTCGATCAACCGAGATTTCATCTGTAGCACCGGGTAGTGTACCAGAAACCATGTTGTAGCGACCACCTACAAACACCTGTTCGCGGGGCATAAAACGGTAGATAACCTCGCCTGCTAGTTGCGAAAACTTACGATTTTCGGTTTCGCCAGCCTGCATTCCTTGTGACATCTCGTAGGTTCCAAAAAACTCCAGTCCTTTGAATTTAACGAATGGATTAACCATCACTGAGGTTACCTTATGGGTAAAATCTGGGCTTAAACGTCCTGAGGTGAACCTGTCGGTTGCATTAGTGGCAGCCACAGCACCACCTGCACGGTAGTTCCGGTAATACTCGGGTTCGCCTGCAAGGTAGTAACGCGATCCGGTACGGTCGCCAGCGTAAAGTGTATTACGGGTTGTGCCGGGGTTGCTGTAGAGACTGGCCGATAATCTGAAGCGAAAATCTTCGGTGATTTGGCTGTCGTAGCCCACTTTGGCTAGGATTGAGGGGCTCTTCTTCTGCTCGCCGTAATCCTTCACATCGCCATTGATGATACCGCTAGATAAACCTGCCATCACAAAGAGATTTTCAACTGGGTAGATATAAACCTCACCAGCAATCTCGGTGGCAAAGGCATCCATGATATAATTCCCTACAAAGGGGTTATAAATTGTATTACCATTGTCGCTTCTGCGGAATTGCTGGTCGCCGTAGTTCAAACCAAAGTGACCAACCTTAGCAGTTATATGGTTAGCGAACCAGTCGGGATTTCCAAACATTGGCAGCTTATCAACCTGAACGTAACCACCTTTTACCCAAAATTCGGGGTGGTGACGCGACGACATGTAGTTTTCTAGCACAACCTTGATACCATCCTCAAGCTGAACATCGAACCTTAGGTTAGCAGTTGCAAGATTGAAACCTGGGCTAAGTGGGTAGAGCGCATTAAGGTTAACCGTTCCTGCACCAAACGCAACATCGTTAGCCGTAGCCTCGTTGCTGTGGCTAAGCATTTGAAATTGCTGGGTAAAGCTACCGCCAATTCTTACATGTAGGCCTTTAAATTCAGTAGTATCACCCTTTGGGGTTTCAAAAACATTAACTCCCCGCTGATCGGCTGGCCTAAAAAAGCTAACCTTTTCGTTTTGTGCTAAAACGGGTAGTGAAAAAATTGTAATTGCTATGGCTAATGCCATGTTTCTAATTGAAATTTTCATATTACTTACTTGTTTAGTTGATTTATAATTATTTTAAGATCTACTTATTGGTTAGCATATTGGGTTTAACCACCACGGAATACTTAAGCGTAATTTCGTCGCCTGTAGTTAATGCCCCAAACATGGCTGTTGGAGGTTTAACACTAAAATCGCTCATTTTGAGTTTTGTTGATCCCTTGAATTCTATTTCGCCACTAGCAAGTATCTTACCTTCTGCGCTTAGGCTTACAGGTTTGCTCACCCCTGATATTTCCAAAATGCCTGTAGTGTTTAGTTTGTATGCATCTGAAGTTTCTGAAATGGAGTTAACTTTACGCAGTACAAACGAGATTTCGGGGTGTTTTTTGGAGTTTAGGGCATCGTTGATTTTGGAGTTCATTATGCTCCCCTTTGACCCATTTAGCGATTGGGCATCTACTTTTACCGAAAGGTTTTCAATACCTACAATTTTGTTGTTTTCAACATTAATTTTAAAGTTACCTTTCAGGTTTTCCACATCTGCAGTCCAGTCGTGCAGGTTCGAAGTCCCTTCTATTACAACATTGTGCGATTTTACCTCGTAGTGTGTTTGAGCCAGAATACTGGTATTAAACGCTACTGTTAGAAAAATTGCGACAATTCCAATTAAACGTTTCATTGTTTTACTATTTTAGTTGTTATTATTATTTGTGGCCTCACAGTTATTTAGAACTGTTCTAAGTAAAGCAATTAGTAAGCCAAATGGTTTTGCTGTCTCTCTAGTAAAATGCTTAAGTATTTAATATACAAGCCAAAGCCCTCACATTTTTACAAAAATGTGAGGGCTTTGGCTTGTGTGCAATTCGACGAAATCTCGTCGAATTGGTCGAAATTTCGTCGATTTATGGTGTCTTAATGTTTAGTTTCTCTATTCTCGACTTAAGCGTTGAAGCGGGAACTCGTAATATTTGTGCTGCTTTGGCTTTGTTGCCTCCCGAGCGCAAAAGAGCATCGGATATTGCATTGGTTTCCACCTCCCTAAGTATTTCGTCAAGGGGTTTATTGTCGAAGTAAAAACAGGTATGCTGCTTGCCCGGAAAGCGAACATCAACGGGCAGTATGTTTTTATCTATCAAGTTATTACTAGCTAGGAGAACTAACCTTTCCATAAGGTTCTTTAGTTCCCGCACATTACCAGCAAATGGATGTCGCTTGATAAGTTCCATGGCCTCTGGATGAATATGGATTTTAACTCCCTGGGAGAATTCCTCAACAAAATGTTTTGCCAGCAGCTCAATATCATCTGGGCGTTCACGGAGCGGGGGTAAGTTAATGGGGAAAACATTGAGCCTGTAAAACAGGTCTTCGCGGAATTTGCCCTCGGCAACCATCTGTTTCAGATCTTTTTTGGTTGAGGCTATTATCCTAACATCGATTTTTATGGTTTCGGTTCCCCCAACACGTTCAATCTCGCTCTCTTCCAGAGCACGGAGTAGCTTTACCTGCAGGTCAAAGGGCATATCGTCAATATCGTCGAGGTAGAGTGTACCAGAGTTGGCTAGTTCAAACCGACCAATCTTCTGCTTTTCGGCTCCAGTAAAGGAGCCCTTTTCATGGCCAAAAAGTTCGCTTTCGAAAATTTCACGTGAAAGTATAGCGCAGCTAACCTTTATCAGCGGGTTTTTACTTCGGTTGCTGTTAAAGTGAATTATATTGGTGAGTAGCTCTTTGCCAGTACCTGTTTCACCGGTAATTAGTACCGTGGTATCCTTATTGGCTATAATCTCAACCAGATCGAACACCTTTCGTGTTGCCTCACTTTTGCCAATAAAATTCTTGGTGTCGAACTTTTTCTGCACTTGGGTTCGCAGCTGTCGGTTTTCGTCCTTCACCTCTTTCACCTCTTTAATTCGTCCGATGGTTAGGAGCAACTCCTCAATATTAAATGGTTTCGATATGTAATCGTATGCGCCAAGTTTCATCGCCTCTACGGCAGTATCAACGGTAGCAAATGCTGTCATTAGCAGCACAAATGTATTGGGTCTAAGGGTTTTGGCTTTAGTGAGGAATTCCAGCCCATCCATATTGGGCATTTTAAGATCGGTGATAATGATATCTACATCCTCTTCGCTATCGCTAAGATATTGAATGGCTGCTTGGCCCGAGGCAAATTCGCGCACGGCGTATCCAGCATCGCGTAAATCGTCGGCTGTGGTTACCCTTACAATCCTTTCGTCGTCAACAACAAATATTTTCAGCATGGTTCTATTCGGTTTTTGGTAGCGTAATGGAGATGGTGAATCCGCCAGCAGGTTCGTTCCAGCCTGTAATGTGCCCATTGTGACTACTGATTATGTTATAGCATACTGCAAGTCCAAGGCCCGTTCCCTGTTTAATTTTTTTATTTGTAAAGAATGGGTCGAAAATGGCTGCCACCTTATCGGGTGAAACTCCAATACCATTATCGGAAAATTCAATTGTGATGGAATTTGGATTCTCTGAGATACAAATTTTGATTTCGCTCAAGAAATTGGGATTGTCTTGCTTTTTCTCCCCAATAGCATCGATGCTGTTTAGCAAGATGTTTAGGAAAACCTGTTCCAGGTGATTGGGGCTTGCATTCACAATTATATTTTGCTCAAAACCAACATATTTGACGTTGATCCTCAATTTCTCAAGTTGGTATTTCACCAGCGATATGGAGTTGTTTATCAGCTGATTTAGTTCCACTGGAGTGAATGCCAGTTCC
Organism: Bacteroidales bacterium UBA2295; assembly: GCA_002345825.1. Classification (GTDB taxonomy): domain Bacteria; phylum Bacteroidota; class Bacteroidia; order Bacteroidales; family Tenuifilaceae; genus Perlabentimonas. The sequence goes on along the minus strand of DDWD01000108.1, from coordinate 5,948 downwards.
TGCTTTCGCGAAAAGTTAAGCATTCCTTCAACCACCTTTTCAATTTTCTGTAGAGCTTCCGACATCATGGCAATGTACTCCTTGTTCTGCTTCAGATTTTCAGGCTTATCCTCAATACGTCTGATGCAGTTTCTGATGCCTGCCAGTGGGTTGTTAATTTCATGAGCCAGGCCAGCAGTAAGGGTTCCCACCGATGCCATCTTTTCGGTTTGCGATAGCGACTCCTGTGTCGATTTCAGCTCACGGTAAGCGTTTTGTAATCGAGCAAGCATCTCGTTAAAGGTGGAACTCAGCACATCAATCTCATCGGTTAGGTTAAATATATTTTTAAGTTTTACCGATAGTTGATTCTTGATCGAAATTTGATTGGTGTTTTCATGGTTAAACGTGTTAAAATCGACCTTGGAGGCGTAGGTGCTAATTGCCTTAACCGGACTAGTAATTATGTAGGAGAGTAAAAGGGCAGCAATTATTCCTAGCAGAAGAAAAACAAAAACCATTCTTAGAAATAGCTTGGTAATCTCCCTGAACTCGTTCTGGAATTCGCGTTCGCACATACCCACGCGTATAACTCCAATTTGGTGTCCCAGGATTGGGATGGCAATATCGCGAACAATGCAGTTCTTGTCGGCAGGATCTTTCAGTATTTGGATGCTGATGTCCTTAGTCTTTGGGATAGTATTCACATCAAGAATATACCTAGGAATATACTCTTGGTAGGTGTGAGCCAGCGGCTGATTGTTGTGATCGAGAATAAAGATGTACTTCACATCGGTGTTAACCGATTTGGTTTGAGCAAGCAGCCTGCCAAGGGCCGAGAGATCGTCGAAGAGTATTGGCTCAACAGCACGTTCAGCTAAGCTTTTGGCAATGCTAATACCGTGTTTCTCAATTTGGGTTTCGAAAGTTTTATATACCTGGTTGCGAATAAACAGAAGGTTTAGCGAACCGAATAGCAATACGGTTGATGCAATGGCTATGCTAAACTTCCAGAATAGAGGCAGCTGAACTCTTCTCATCGTTCGAGGCGTAAATTATTTTATACCAGCCAAATTCCTCACGCTGTTATATATGGAGTCATGGCTTTGAACATAACGGTCAACCATTAATTTTTTCATTACTTGTTGGCTACCCTTGTCGTTGTGCATATTTAAAAATATCTCAGTTAGCCTAAGTTCCATTTCTTTCGATAGTTTATTTGAAATAACAATAGGCGGCATACCGTGTGGTTCCGATTTTTCAACGATTGTAATATCATTTACTCGGTTTGGCGTTGAGGCCACCAAATAGTCGAAGACTAGACTATTTACAGATGCTCCATCCACCATTTGCTTGGCAACTAGTTGAATAGAGTTATCGTGGGCATAGGTGTACACTGTGCTTTCAAAAAACTCATCGGAAGTTGAACCCATTTCTCGTAGTCTTTTCGTTGGATAAAGCCTGCCCGAGGTTGAGAGCGGATCGGTATAAGCAAATCGTTTCCCTTTTAAATCTTTAAAGGATTTTACTCCTGAGTTCTGGTGTGTGATGATGTATGTTCTGTAGTGATTCTTCCCATTCCATTCGGGTACTACTAGTAGTTTAAAAGCGGAGTCGGCCATCCCGTAAACATAGTTCCCCGAACATACAATGGCTAAATCAACCTTGTTTTCTTTCATCAGGTCGTTTACCTCTTGGTAGGTTTTTCTTTGTATCATAATCACCTTTTGCCCAAGCTGCTCCTCTATGTAGGTCAGCATATCGTTGTAGTAGTCGAACGTTGCCCGTGGCGACGTTATGGCAGATATGGCAAACCTCAAGGTATTGTTATCGTTTTGTCCATTTACATAAAGCGAATCAACCCGTACGGTATCAGAAAAGTTAAAATTGATCGATTCCGCACTTCTCCTGTTTGGGTTTTCGGAGCAGCTGAAAAGCAATAGCCCCAATCCAAACGCAGTAAAAGCCGAGAGAAGTCTAGCGTTATGCATAAGTCGCATTATAAAAGTAGTTTAATCGGTTACAGATTAAACAACATTTCAATAAGTACTTTGTTCGGGGAGTAGTGAATAAGAGGAAAATGTAGAATCAGCCCTTTGGTATCTATTTGACATCAAACTTTAGTGCCAGTCCTTTTACCGATTCGTCGAATACACCATTTTCGTAAACCACCCGGCCATTTACTAAAGTGTGGGTAACCCTAGCGCCAAAGGTTTCATCTTCGAATGGCGACCAACCACATTTGTACAGGATGTTGCTTGGGGCAACCTTCCATTTTGAGTTAGGGTCAATTAGAACCAAATCGGCGTGATATCCTTCGCGGATGTATCCTCGTTTCTCAATTCGGAATAGCTCGGCGGGGGAGTGGCACATTTTGTCCACAACCATTTCTAGGGTAAAAATCCCTTTCGAGACCATCTCGAGCATTGCAACTAGGGAGTGTTGCACTAGTGGCCCCCCCGATGGGCAGCTTGTGTATGGGTTACCCTTTTCTTCGAGTGTATGAGGGGCATGGTCGGTGGCCACAACATCCAGTATATTGTTCCGAAGGGCATCGCGCAATGCAATCTGATCATCTTCAGTCTTTATTGCAGGATTCCATTTAATGCGCCAACCCAGCTGATCGTAAGCTTTGTCGTTAAACCACAGATGATGAACGCAAACCTCGCCGGTAATCTTCTTCTCAGAGAGGGGCAGAGCGTTCGAGAGTAGTTCCATTTCCCTTGCCGTTGAAAGGTGAAGTAGGTGAAGACGCGAACCAAATTTTTTGGCCAACCTTACTGCCAATGAGCTGCTAAGGTAACAGGCTTCAGCACTTCTGATTTTTGGATGACAGCTAAAGGGAATCTCGCCATCGTATTTATCTGCGTATAGTTTGAAATTGTGTTTAATGGTCGCCTCATCCTCGCAGTGTGTAGCAATGAGCGTGGGCGAAGCCTTGAAAATTTGTTCTAACGATTCTGGATTATCTACCAGCATGTTGCCGGTTGATGAGCCCATAAATACTTTTATGCCGCATACTACCTTGGGATCTACCTTTACAATTTCATTTAAATTATCGTTGGTTGCACCAAGGTAAAAGGAGTAGTTTGCCAGCGAGTTTTCTCTTGCAATGCGATGCTTCTCCTCTAGAGCGGAAATGTTAATAGTCTGAGGGTTTGTATTAGGCATCTCCATGAATGAGGTGACTCCTCCAGCCACAGCCGCTTTCGATTCGGTGTAGATGGTTGCTTTATGAGTGAGGCCAGGCTCGCGAAAGTGTACCTGATCATCAATTACCCCAGGAATCAAGAATTTTCCGCTACCATCAATTATTCGTTCGGCTTCAATGGGCTGCTCACTACCAGTAACAATAGTATCAATAACCCCATCACGTACTATGACACTGCCTAAAATATGTTTTCCCTCGTTGATAATGGTAGTGTTTTGGATGGCTATTGTGCTCATAGCAATATGTGTTGGTTTATCTTACTGATAAAGAAATATGATTATGAGGCTTGTTTATATTTTTTCCCAATGCTTTTAACCTTCATGCTCAGCACTCCCCAAAAGGCCTCATTGAATATTCCTCCACTCATTTTCGAAACACCTTCACGCCTTTCAGTAAAAACGATGGGTACCTCAACAATATTAAAGCCCAGTTTCCAAGCAGTAAATTTCATCTCAATCTGAAAGGCGTATCCCTTAAACCGTATCGTATCGAATTGGAATGATTTAAGCACCTTGGCTTTGTAACATTTGAAACCGGCGGTGGTGTCCATAATTTTCATCCCGGTAATTATCCTAACATACATCGAGGCAAAGTACGACATAAGGACTCGCTTCATAGGCCAGTTCACCACGTTTACGCCCTTTATGTACCTCGATCCGATGGCTACATCGGCACCCTTTTCGCAAGCTTCGTACAGACTGTTCAAATCTTCAGGATTGTGTGAGAAATCGGCATCCATTTCAAAAATGTAGTCGTAACCATTTTCTAGCGCCCATTTGAATCCAGCAATGTATGCAGTGCCTAAGCCCTGCTTGCCTTCTCTCTCAATTAGATGTAATCGGGCTGAATGTTCATGCTGCAAACCTTTCACTATGGACGCAGTGCCATCGGGAGACCCGTCGTCAATAATCAATAGGTGGTAATCACCTTCAAGCGATAACACCTTTCTCACCATGGGTTCAATGTTGCTTCGCTCGTTATATGTTGGTATTATTACAACTTTCTGCATACTATACTAACCTATATTTTATTGCAAATATATGAAAAGATTGGCCAGCAGCCGTGCATCTGGGGTGGCATAAATTCATAAACAATGTGAATTTATTGACCCACACTCGACGAAGTGCAGCCTAGTATATCTACTATAATTCAATATTGTAAGTATAGGTATTTCTGTGGATGTCTCACTTGTAGCGTCGTATGGAGCTGTATAATAACTTGTTGACTACTTAAAGTAAGAGTATAAATACTCTGCATTTCTATTTCCATTTTGAGAAAGATTTACGTGGATAAAGAACTGTTGCTGGTGGTGAATCCTGGATTCGGCAAAATGCAGAGAGATTCCAAAAGTTGCTTTCACCTTGCGATATCTCAAGGGAGAGAAGTAGATATCTAGCCTATCGTACTTTTTTAGACGATAAAAAGGATCGCCCCAATCTAGTTTATGTCCCTCACCTATATATAAGGTATTGTTCAGCCCAAATCCTTTGTGCTCGATATTAGTTATCCACAAAAATCCCAGCGGGGTATTCCAATCACCAATGCTTCTGGTTCGTTCATACGACTGAAGTCCCCCAGCCGCTACTGTGAAATTATCAAACCCAATCCATTTGTGCAGATTTATTCCAAGGCTTAGGTAGGCAGCCCCATTGTCCCTAATGTGATTATCGGGTAGGATTAGGTTTGCTCTGGCGTAATGGTACATATATATATGGTTAATGGCGAAAATGTACTCGTTCGAATATTTGCCATATCCCCCCATTATAAAGGTTTCTCTTTTGAGATCAGCCTTTCGGCTTGTCCAGTCAAGGTAAACGCTTTGTCTAAAGTTGTCCAGTTTAAGTGTCCATATAAGGCCCTTAATATTTGGGCGGAAGTATAGGAGTGAATCATAATATAGTGCTTTCGGAGCATTCTTAAACACCTCATTCTTACTGAAAGACCCAAATTTTAAACTGAAGAAGTCACCCTCGAGTTTATAGTATAGCTGATAATCAAGACCATCTACTGGCTTGTTACTTCCAAATTCTTGTAAAATATTCAACCCAAATCCCAAATAATGGATAGAGTCAAAATTAATTCCTAATTCTGGAATAAATTGGGTTCCAAGAATCGATTGAGGTATTTGTACCGTTGAATTAAACTCACGATTGTCGGCAAACCCCATAAACCCAACATTCCAGTCAAGGCTCTGTGCAAACAATCCGTTGCATATACTAGAAATAATTACAATTGCTGTCCCAACAATTTTTCTCATAGTTCAAATTTGTTTAGTCGCTCCCAATAAGCCTTTGCTTAAACTAACCTTATGCAAACAATTAATAACGAACGAACCAAAGTTACATATATATGGTAATCTAACAACGGTGATGCTTAAAATCTGCTAGTTCTTTGCATCGTTACACTTCTCTTTATCAGCATTTGTAACTAACATGACATCTTTTGGTAGGTCTTAGGGCGTAATTTACACCTCACATTTTATACTAAACATCTGGTTGAATCAACCCAAAATAGGCGGCATGCCTATTTGCGAAATACAAATCGACATTTTTTTTCATTATAAAACACCAGTTAATCAGTAAAGTATAGCGATAGGAGTAAAAAACATAAAAAAAACATTCATTTGCGTTTGGAAAATAGGATTCAAATGCGTTATCTTTGCACCCGCTTTGAGAGAGTTCTTTGTTAGTTTTTACCGGCAGTAATTGTAGAGATAGTGGGGATTATAGAGGATTGAAAAAAAATAAATTTTTTTTTC